>JAQCGQ010000020.1 GCA_027730465.1 Actinomycetota bacterium
GGTAAAAATATATTAGAGGTAATTGTCACGGATGGAAGTGCGAACTTATCTTTAACTTTTTTTAATCAAGCATGGCGTGAGAAAGAGCTAAAAGCGGGCCGAGTAGGAATGTTTGCTGGAAAAGTTGGCGTATTTAAAGGAAAGCGACAGCTATCACACCCTGATTATCAATTAATTCCAGATGGCGATGATGTTGATGCCGCAGTTGCTGAATTTGCTGGCAAATTTTTACCTGTCTATCCAGCCACTGCAAAATTACCTTCATGGAAGGTAATGCAGTGTATGAAATTAGCTCTAGATTCACTAGATGAACTAGAAGATTATCTGCCAAAGGATGTAGCTAAGGAGTTTGGTTACCCAAGTTTAATGAAGGCCTTCTCTGATATTCACCAACCACCTGATCTAGATAGCGCAGCAAAAGCTAGAGAAAGGCTTACATTTGATGAAGCATTGTTACTACAGTTATTGCTAGGACAAAGACGAAATGAGATAGTGAAATTAGCAACGAAATCTCGAACACCAAATACTCCTGTTTTAGTTGCAGCTTTTGAAGCTAAGTTACCATTTAAATATACAGCTGGCCAGATTGAAGTTAATGAACAAATCGAAAAAGATTTATCAAATAAGTATCCAATGCATCGACTGCTGCAAGGTGAAGTTGGCTCAGGAAAAACAGTTGTTGCACTTCGGGCAATGCTTTCCGTAGTTGATTCATCTGGTCAAGCAGCACTCCTAGCACCCACTGAGGTTCTAGCTCAACAACATTTTAGGACAATAAAAAAATTACTTGGCGAATTAGCCCAAGCGGGCACATTGCAGGCAGCTTCAATAGGCACGGAAGTTGAATTACTAACTGGTTCTTTATCTAATGCTGAGAAAAAAGAGATTCATGCAAAGTTAGCAAGCGGACAAACTGGAATTGTGATTGGAACTCATGCGCTAATCTCAGACGGAGTTACATTTGCAGATCTTGGACTTGTAGTAGTTGATGAGCAGCATCGATTTGGTGTTGAGCAGCGAGATGCACTTCGTATGAAGGCAAAGCAGCCACCACATCTTTTAGTTATGACCGCTACTCCAATTCCTAGAACTGTTGCAATGACGGTATTTGGTGATTTAGATATTTCAACACTGAAAGAGTTACCTAGTGGTAGAACCTCAATCACTACACACATAATTCCGGTGCTTGAGAAGCCACATTTTTTAAATCGAGCATGGGTCCGTGTTAAAGAGGAGGTAGCAAAAGGTCATCAGGTTTATATAGTTGCCCCTAGAATCGTTAATCCTAATAAGAAACTAACCGAAAGAGAGATTATTGCTGCTCAGTTATTAGGTGAGGAGTATCTAGATAATGATCAGATGAGCGCAGTTGAAGAATTAGCACCTGAATTAGCAAGTGGGGAATTATCTGGGTTAAAAATTGCCACACTTCACGGACGCCAATCTAGTGATGTAAAAGAGCAAACAATGGTTGCATTTGCAAAAGGCGAGATAGATGTTTTAGTTTCCACTACCGTAATTGAGGTGGGAGTTGATGTTGCAAATGCTTCAATGATGGTGATTATGGATGCTGATCGCTTTGGTATCTCACAACTTCACCAACTTCGTGGCCGAGTTGGGCGAGGTAGTGTGGCAGGGCTTTGTTTGCTAGTAACAAGTGCGCAAGATGATTCGCAAAGCATGCAAAGACTTAATGCACTAGCTGCAACCTTAGACGGTTTTGAACTAGCACGCCTTGACCTTGAACAACGTAAAGAGGGAGATGTATTAGGTAGATCCCAATCTGGTGGTAGGTCACACCTTCGCTTATTAAGAGTATTACGTGATGAGAATCTAATAGATTCTGCAAGAGGAGTCGCTCTTAAAATTCTGGATGCAGATTCAGAGATAAATCATTTGCCAGAGCTAAAAAATGAAGTCAATAAACTAAAGAGTGATGAAGCAGCAAGATTTATGGATAAATCATGAGTATGCGAATTATTGCCGGAATTGGTAAGGGGCGAAAACTTTTTTCACCACCATCAAATACCCGTCCAACCTCAGACCGAGCACGAGAGGGTTTATTCTCATCTTTAATTTCAACCTTTGGCACATTAGAAGGACTTCACTTTCTAGATTTATTTGCTGGCTCAGCAGCCGTGGGGGTTGAGGCATTATCTAGAGGAGCAGCCCTCGTAGAGGCAGTTGAAAGTAATTCAGTTAGCGCAGATACTTGTGAAGAAAACTTTGCATTGCTTTCATCTCTTGCCGGAATTGGGAAATTTAAAGTTCACAACAAAACAGTATTTGAATTTTTAAATCATACTGCTTCTAATCCATATGAGATTATCTATATAGATCCCCCATATGAGGTAGCTAATTCAGAGATTGAAAAGATTTTAAAGAAAATTGTTTCACTTAGTTTATTAAGTAAGTTTGGAGTTATTGCTATTGAACGAGATGGGAAAGTGAAAGCATTCAATTGGCCGCCATCTTTAATAGAGCTCAAGGTTCGCTCATATGGCGCTGGTAGTATTCATTATGGAGTACAAACTGAGCGCGATGCATGAGTAAAAATGGCTAACTTAGCAATTAGTTGCTAGCGTTTTAGCCATGAGACGTGTTGTTTGTCCAGGATCATTTGACCCAATTACTAATGGTCATCTAGATATTATTGCCAGAGCTTGTACATTATTTGATGAGGTTGTAATTGCAGTGTTAGTTAATCAAACAAAGAGTTCATTATTTACAGTAGATGAGCGAATTGAAATGATAAAGCAGGTAACTACTCGGTATACCAATATAAAAGTTGATTCCTGGTCTGGCTTACTAGTTGATTACTGCCGTGCTAATAAGATCCCAACAATTGTTAAAGGGTTGCGGGCAGTAAGTGATTTTGATTATGAACTACAAATGAGCCAAGTTAACTTGCAACTTCAAGGGGTTGAGACATTATTTATGTCTACCGCTCCATCCCACTCATTTTTATCATCTTCTTTAGTCAAAGAAATTGCTAGTTACGGTGGGGATGTCTCTGCATATATGCCAGCGGCAATAGTAGATAAGTTAAGATCTCGCCTAGAGCGAAAGGAATAAGCATGGATGTAGTTGAAACTTTAGAAGCCGCAATTGCAGCTGTTGAAGAGGCACGCTCTGTTCCACTTTCTGCTTCCTGTGTCATAAATAGAAGTGAGTTACTTCAGCTATTAGATAAAATAAAAGTTTCTTTCCCAAATGATTTAGCCAAAGCTATTACCATACAACGTGATAAAGAAAATATCTTAGAAGATGCCCACGAGCAAGCCGATGCCATTATTGAGCAAGCACGGGAGGAAGTTGCTCGTTTAGTTGAGCAAACTACAATAGTTAGTAGCGCCCGTAAAGAAGCTAATCGAATTCTTGCTGAGGCAAATTCTGATGGTGAAAAGAGCCGTGAAGAAATTGATGCTTATATTGATTCAAGACTGGCTACGCTTGAAGTGATCTTGAATAAAACTCTAGATGTGATTAGTAAGGGCCGAGACAAGCTAGATGGATTTGAAACTAAGCACGCACTCTCTGAACTAAAAAATTAGTTATATGGCAAGATCAATTTATATCTTTAATACCCATGATTTGCCTCATCGGGCCGGTGAAATGCGAGAGTATGAATTAGATCTTAAAGTCACTGAGCCAGTTGGAGTTGATCTACTATCAGTTAAGCCTGGTGAAATAATCGAGCTTGACCTTCGATTGCAATCAGTTGATGAGGGAGTACTAGCTACAGCTCGAGTAATAGCAAATGCAACGGGTGAGTGCACAAGATGTTTAAAACCAATTAGTTGGCCAATAGATGAGAATTTCACTGAACTTTATTACTACGAAGTTGCAGCATATAAATCTGGCGGTAAGCGCGGCGGTAAATCAAATAAAGAAGATGATCTTGATCTTGACGAAGATGACTTAAGTTTTATGGTAGGTGATGAGATTGATTTAGAGCCAGCGATAAGGGATGCAATAATTTTAAATTTCGCGGTAAATCCACTGTGCAGCGAAGATTGTCCTGGCCTTGAGGAAAAGCAGGGGCAGAACTGGGCCTATCTGTCAGTAGTTGAATCTCAATCACCAGCTGATCAAAGGTGGGCTGCCTTGAAGGATTTTCCGCTTAAGAATTAAGCCGTTTTTACAAGATTCAACTTTTACTAGATAATTCTCTCTTAATACAAATGTTTAAAAGGAGTAATGATCATGCCAGTACCAAAGCGAAAAATGTCGCGAGCACGCACTCGCTCTCGCCGAAGCATGTGGAAGACAACTCCTGCACACCTTGCAACATGTGAGCAATGTCAGCAATCAAAATTACAACACACAGCTTGTCCAACCTGCGGAACATATAACCGTCGCCAGGTTCTAGAGGTCTGATCTGTACTCTGGCCTAACCGAGCAACTCGGAATTTCGGTTAAGGATGAGTTGCTTGAACTTGCATTAACACACCGATCATTTTCATATGAAGCAGGTGGCATCCCTACAAATGAACGCCTTGAGTTTTTGGGTGATTCTGTTCTTGGCTTGGTAGTTACCGATGAACTCTATAAAAAATTTCCTGACTTAGATGAAAGTAGATTAAGTCCACTTCGCTCAGGAGTTGTAAATATGAGAGCGCTCGCGCAAATTGCGCGCGATCTTAAATTAGGTGAGTATCTTCGGATCGGTAAAGGTGAAGAAGCCACAAACGGTCGAGATAAAAATTCAATTTTGGCCGATTCACTTGAGGCTTTGGTAGGTGCAATTTATCTTGAACATGGATATATAAGAAGTGCTGAAGTTATTTTAAATTGGATTGGGTCAGCAATTGAATCAGCCACCGCACAAGGAGCTGGTCTTGATGGAAAGACTGCATTACAAGAACTAGCTGCAGTTATTAACTTGCCTTCACCTGAATATGAAATTGTTGAATCTGGTCCAGATCATGATAAAAATTTCATAGCAACTGTTACTTTAAACGGTGAAAGATTTCCATCTGGGTCAGGAAAGAGTAAGCGAGAAGCTGAGCAAGCAGCCGCAAGAATTGCTCATGAAGCAATTAGTAACAGAGAAAATAAAAAGTAAGAACTTTTTCTTTTAATAAAATGCCAGAGCTACCTGAAGTTGAAACGGTACGTGCGGGTCTTGAGAAGTATGTGCTAAATAGGCGAATATCCTCCGCGCATTTCTATCATTTAAGAGCGATTAAATCCAGTTCTATTTCTCCACTAACGGCAGTTGTTGGTGCAAAAATTAGGGCAGTTAAAAGGCGGGGAAAGTTTTTATGGTTTGAACTTGATCGAGAGTTCTCTTTAGTTGCTCATCTAGGAATGAGTGGGCAGTTACTAATTTCGCCTAAGTATCTACCTGATCAGTCACATTTACGCGCCAGAATTGAACTCCAAAAGACAGGAGCGTTAGTAGGGAAAAAGAGTATTGGTGATGAAATTAGGTTTATTGATCAGCGCACATTTGGTTGGTTATCTATCGAGCAGATGCAGAATCAAATTCCGACATCAGTTGCCCATATTGCCTATGACCCATTTGAAGCAGATTTTAACTTAAAAAAGGTTATCACCGATATCAGCTCTAGAAAATCTGCCATTAAACCAGCAATATTAAATCAAGAAATAATCAGTGGAATCGGAAATATATATGCTGATGAGGCTTTATGGCGGGCAAGGATTCACCCAGAAATTGTTTGCGAAGATTTATCCGAAGCTGAAATTAAAAAGATAGTCAATAGCGCAAAGGCGGTAATGAAATCTGCAATAAAAGCAGGTGGAACTTCTTTTGATCAACAATATAAAAATGTGAATGGGGCGAGTGGCCATTTTTCTAGGTCACTTAGTGTTTATGGTAGGGCTGGGCAGCCATGTTCAAGATGTGCAACTTTAATCCGCAGAATAGCCTTTGCTAATCGATCCTCGCACTTTTGCCCGCGTTGCCAACGGTAGGTAGCACCGATTTCACCCTATTTTTAGATAGGTTTGCGCCTATGTGGAGTGAGTGGGCGAAGCTATGTATCTAAAGAGTATGAACCTAAAGGGGTTCAAGTCTTTTGCCTCTTCCACCATCCTAAATTTCGAGCAAGGCATAACCTGTGTTGTCGGTCCAAATGGATCTGGTAAATCAAATGTAGTTGACGCTTTATCTTGGGTATTAGGTGAGCAAGGTGCTAAATCTTTACGTGGTGGCAAAATGGAAGATGTTATTTTTGCTGGTACATCCGGCAGAGCACCATTAGGCCGAGCTGAGGTTTCAGTAACAATAGATAATGCAGATGGTGTTTTGCCAATCGATTTTTCTGAAGTAACAATTACCCGAGTTTTGTTTAGAAATGGTTCATCTGAATACCTGTTAAATGGTGAGACAACAAGATTATTAGATATTCAAGAATTGCTCAGTGATAGTGGTATTGGGCGAGAGATGCATGTAATTGTCGGGCAAGGACAACTAGATGCGATCTTGCTTGCAAATCCAGAGGAGAGGCGAGCATTTATAGAAGAGGCTGCCGGAGTTCTTAAGCATCGAAAGCGCAAAGAGAAGGCAATTCGAAAATTAGATTCAATGCAGACAAATCTTGCAAGAATTCAAGATTTAACTGTAGAGCTTCGCCGGCAATTAAAACCACTTGGCAAACAAGCTGAGGTAGCTAGGAAAGCTACAATTATTCAATCAGATGTGCGTGATACAAAATTACGTTTACTAGCGGATGATCTAATTCGAATGCGTTCAGAGATGGCTGAAGAAGTTGCCGATGAGACCGTACTTCGCGATCGCAAAGAACAAGTTGAACGAGAGTTAAATACTTCGAGAGATCGAGAAATTGAATTAGATTCGATTGCGGTGAGTGAAAATCCACAACTAATTTCTGCTCAAGAAAATTTCTATCAACTTACTGCGCAGCGCGAACAAATTAGAGGTATACAAAATTTATCATCTGAGCGTTCAAGATTTTTAGCTGAAGAAGCTGAGGAAGCAAAAGCAACTGGGCGTGATCCAAAGGCATTAGAAGAAGAAGCACAGTTACTGCGTAAGGAAGAAGCAACGATTACGGCGCAAGTAAAAATCTCTCAAGAGCAATTAAATGTTGATTCAAATTCACTTAAGGCAATCGAAGGTCAATTAGCGTTAGAGGAAAATAGAGTGTCTGCATCTCTTAGAGCTTTAGCTGATCAGCGTGAGGGCACAGCCAGACAAGAAGGACATATCAATGGATTGCGCTCTCGAATTGATGCAACGACTGGTGAAATAAATCGCTTAACAACAGTCCGTGACTTGGTGCAGGATAGATTAAAAGTGCACCGAGAAAGTTTTGGAGTAATTGAAACTCAGATCTCATCGCTCACCGCAGCAGAGCCAGCGTTAGATGCTATTTTTGAAAAATTAAAAGTTGAGGTAAAAGCATCTGAAGCAAATATGAAAATCTTTACTGAAAAGCTGCAATCAGTTGAAAAACTTAGAGCAGGTTCATTAGGAAGATTAACCGCTTTTAAGGAGATACAAGACCTAGTAAAAGCATCTGGCAATAACGAATTAATTGAAAAAATCTTCTCCCTCACTGCAACATGTGAGTCAGAGTTAGTTACAGTTTCAGCCGATTCTGACCGAGTAAAGTTTGAATTAAGTACCGCTCAAGAGGTATTAAATAAGGTCAATCAAGATTTTGAGATCGGATTATCAAAGTTAAATGAATCAGATGCAGCGATGACTGGGCTGGCCGAGCAGCTAGCTGTTGCTGGGCAAAATGTTAAGAACTCAGGTGAAGAATTAGAACGATTGTCCACTGCATTAACGGCAGCAACTGAACAGCGCACATCAGATGAGCGAGATTTAGCAGCAGCAATTGCGCAATTTGAATCTCATCAATCACCTAAAGAACCAGATTTAACTCATTTAGAAGATTTACGTTCGCAAGTCTCCAATGCTAGATCCAAAGAGGTTGAAGCGAGATTAAACTTAAGAACAATTGAAGAGCGTAAAGATGCAATTGAACAAAGAGCTAGAGCTTTAGAAAATCAAGCAAGGATTGAACGAGATGCAGCCTCAAAATCAATCTCTCGCCGAGAAAACCGTGCGCAAGCAGCAATCACCGCACAACAAATAGCAGATGCGGCTTATGAAGCACTAATTCAAATTGAATCATCAATTTTACTTGCTGGGTCTGAAAGAGGGAGATTAGAAGCATCACGTTCTGCTAGAGAGGGTGAAATACTAAGCCTGCGTACAAGTAGTAGAGAATTAGCAACTGAATTAGAAAGATTGACCTCAAGTGTCCATAAAGATGAAATAGCAAGAGCAGAGCATCGAATGCGAATTGAACAGATTGAAAATAAGGCGATTGAAGAACTAGGAATAGATGTTCAAACTCTTGCAAGTGAGTATGGCCCTAGTAATGATGTTCCAACCTTTTATGAAAATGAACAGGGAGAATTTGTGCCTGGTGAACTAATTCCTTATCGAAGAGATCAACAAGAAAAACGTTTGGCCCAAGCCGAGCGATCCCTTACATTACTTGGAAAAATTAACCCTCTTGCACTTGAGGAATATTCCTCCCTTGAAGAAAGATTGCGTTACCTTGCCGAGCAACTTGAGGATCTAAAGAAAACTAAGAAGGATCTGCTAGATATTATTAAAGAGGTTGATGATCGAGTCCAACAGATATTTACTCAAGCATATGAAGATACTGCTCGAGAATTTGAGATTGTCTTTTCTCGATTATTCCCAGGTGGTGATGGAAAGTTAATACTTACTAACCCATCAGATATGTTGACCTCTGGAGTTGATGTTGAAGCAAGGCCACCAGGCAAACGAGTAAAGCGCCTTTCTCTTCTCTCTGGTGGGGAGCGATCATTAGTTGCGGTGGCGTTATTAATTGCAATTTTTAAAGCAAGGCCTTCACCATTTTATGTAATGGATGAGGTTGAAGCTGCTTTAGATGATACAAACCTAGGGCGACTACTCGGTGTGTTTGAAGAGCTAAGAGAGAAATCACAGTTAATTATTATTACTCACCAAAAGCGCACCATGGAGATTGCCGATGCTTTATATGGCGTCACAATGCGAGGTGATGGCGTTAGCGAAGTAATCTCCCAGCGCATTCGCGAAGTTGATTCTGTATCTTAAAAAGTAAATGAGTTTATTCAAGAGGTTATTTACTGCACTACGCGCTGGATCAATTTCATCTGGTGAGTGGGATCAAATTCGCAATATGCTAATCGCATCAGATCTTGGAGTTAAGTTAGTTGATGAAGTAATTGAGAAAGTAAAGTCTGTTAAGCCAGATGATGCTGTTTTAGCAATTACTACTCATGTTAAGGGTTGGTTAAGTAGCAAAAGTCGAAAGCTTTTTTTAAATTCAGAAAGTCTCAATACTGTATTAATTATTGGTGTTAATGGAACTGGTAAGACAACTTCTACGGCGAAACTAGCAAATAAATTAACTATGAGTGGTAACAAGGTTTTATTAGCAGCAGCTGACACTTTTCGCGCAGCTGCCACTGAACAGCTACAGACTTGGGCGCAAAGAATCTCAACTCAAATAGTTACAGGTGAGATCAATAGTGATCCTGCATCTGTTGCATTTTCAGCAGTAACAAAAGCAAAAACTGAGAATTTCAAATATCTGTTAGTTGATACGGCTGGGCGTCTTCATACTAAACAAGATTTAATGGATGAATTAAGTAAAGTAGTGCGAGTAATTAGTAAACAATCGCCAGTGGATGAGATTTTATTAGTTATTGATGCCACAACAGGACAAAATGGAATTAATCAAGCAAAGACATTTATGGAATCAGTTGGTGTTACTGGTTTCATTATTACTAAATTAGATGGGTCAGCTAAGGGGGGTATTGCATTGGCGATTGAGAAGCAGACTGGTCTGCCGATTAAGTTTGTAGGTA
>JAQCGQ010000021.1 GCA_027730465.1 Actinomycetota bacterium
ATATTTTATCCGGGTAATTTTTCTCTAATGGATCAACTGAATCTGTTGCACCTAAAACTTCTGATAATTCACGACGTGCCCTCTGTCTAGTAATCATGGTGATCTGAGATGCACCAGCAAGTTTTGCTAACTGCACGATAATTTGTCCCATTACCCCACCACCTAAAACTGCAACTTTTTCACCCCCCTTTAAATCTGCAATGTCCATTCCGCGAATACAACATGCAGTTGGTTCGATAAAAGCTAAGTGAAGTGGGTTTAAATCATTGCTTACTTTATATATTTGTGAGTCCGGAACTTGAGCAAGCTCTGCAAATCCACCGTTTATATTTACGCCTAGTGCTGTAAGTGAGGGACAAAATGCAGTTCTACCAGCTTTGCAATCTTCACAAGTACCACAAACTATATTTGGATCAACTGAGACTAAATCACCCTTAGAAAATTTAGATCCGTTCGCTGGCGTTTCAATAACCCCACCAAACTCATGACCTAAAATTACTGGCTTTGCTGATGGATATTCCCCCTTATATATATGTCTATCGGTTCCACAAAGCCCACAAGCTAAAACCTTAATTACAGACTTATCAGTAGCTATTTCAGGCGTTGCTAGATCTACTACCTTAATTTGATCAATCTGTGAAAGTAATAGTGATTTCATACTTATCCATTTGGTAGCACAATAGTTTTGCGCCCTTTTCCGGATTTAAACGCGGTAAGTGCATCAGCATAATTCTCTAGCGAATAACGATCTGAAATCATTACATCTGTATTTAAAACTCCACTTGCAAACAGTTCAACCGCTCGATCGAAGGAATGTAAAACTGCCATTGAACCAACAATAGTAATTTCTTTGTTGTATACCCAAAATGGTTCAATCTCTACTTTCGCATCCTTATTAGCTACACCAAATTGTAAGAATGTCCCACCAGGCATTACATGTTTTAAACCATCCTTTATCGCTTCAGTCACGCCAGTGCAGTCAATTACGACATCAAACCCTCTTGGTTGATCAAACTCATCTGCAGATTTTGCTAAATTTGTAAATCCAAGAACCTTTGCTGTTTTTAACTTATCTTGATTTAAATCCACAATTGAAACACTAGCTGCGCCATTTACTTTCGCCATTTCAGCCATCATTAGACCCATAGTTCCTGAGCCATAAATTAAATAATGTGAACCTGGATTTCTAGGTAATTGATCAAATCCTCTAACTGCGCATGAAAGCGGTTCAATTAATGCCGCAGATTTTAAATCAACATTTTTTGGCAGTTTATGAATATTTTTCTTTGGTGATAACAAAAATTGTGCTGCAGCGCCTGGATAAGTTACACCTAACGCATTCCAGTTTTCACATAAATTTCCCCGGGCTCTTCTGCAATAAAAACACTCACTACAATGTAGGGATGGATCTATAGCAACTGCATCACCAATCTTTATCTCGGTAACGCTTCTACCAACTGCTACTACTGTTCCACTCATCTCATGGCCTGGAACTATCGGAAGTTTTGGTGCAAATTCGCCTTCAAAAATATGCAGGTCAGTTCCGCAAATACCTACTGCTGCAACTTTTACTACAACATCGTTATCTCCTGGTGTTGGATCGGCAACTTCTTCAATCGCGATCTGACCAGGAGCGGTTATTACCGCTGCCTTCATTTATTTATTTAAAGTTCGCCAGCGTTACGACGCCTAATTGAATCAGCATAAACAGCAACTATGATCACAAGTCCAGTAACAACTGTTTGCCACTCTTGGCGAATTTCCATAATGCGCAGACCATTAATTAAAACAGCCATGATGAGTGCGCCGATAACGGTTCCAGTTATTGAACCTTTACCACCAAGCAAAGATGTTCCACCAATAATTACTGCAGCGATAGCCTCTAGCTCATAGCCTTGCCCTAGGGCTGGCTGAGCTGAAGAAAGACGAGATGACAATACAATCCCAGCAAGGCCAATATAAATACCACCGATTATGTAGATTAAAATTTTCCAACGATCAACATTGATACCAGATAGCTTGGTTGCTTCCTCATTAGAACCTATAGCAAAGGTATAACGACCAATTATTGTTCTATTTAAAACAATTGATGCCACAACTGCTGAAGCAAAGAATATTAAAACTGCGTTTGGAAAATTAGGAATGATTTGGCCAAGGGCTATGTTGTTATAACCTTCTACTGACTCTAAATAAATTGGCTTAACTCCTGAAATTACTAATGCTAAACCCTTTGCAATGAGCATCATTGCCAGAGTTGCAATAAAAGGTGGCAGTTGCAATCTTGTTATTGCTAATCCACTAAATAATCCCATTAAAGCACCAGAAAGAATTCCGACAATAATTCCTATCCAGATGGGCATACCCATATTATTTAATGACCAAGCAGCCATCACTGAGGTTAGGGTTACACCAGTTCCTATAGATAAATCAATTCCACCAGTAATAATTACAAATGTTGTACCAATTGCAAGTAATCCAATAACAGCAGTTGAGAGTAAAATACCTGTGATATTTGACCAAGTAGCGAAGGCTGAATTAGCAAAAGTGAAGAAGACGAAAATTACAACCAAACTCGCAAAAGCTAATGATTGCTCGGCGCGATGGCGAATTCTCGCCATAACTGCGTTATCTTTTAATTTAGCCATTTATCTTTTCCTTATCTGTATTTGGTTGCATATTGCATAATCAGATTTTGATCAGCTTCTTTATTAGTTAAAATTCCGGTTACTCGACCTTCACACATCACCAAAATTCTGTCTGACATTCGTAGTACTTCTGGAAGCTCTGATGAAATCATAATAATAGACTTACCAGCCTTTGCTAACTCACCTAGAAGTTTATAAACCTCATCTTTAGCACCAACATCAATACCTCTTGTTGGCTCATCGAAAATTAGAATATCGGTTTCGCGTGTTAACCATTTACCAATAACTACTTTTTGTTGATTACCGCCAGACAAATTTTTAACCTTTTGATCAATTGTCGGTGTTCTAATTGTAAGATTCTTTACGGCATTATTTGATAATCCTTTTGTCTTTGTAGTATTAATAAAGCCAAGTTGGCTAGTGAGTCTTCTTAAATTAGAAAGAACTAAATTGAATTTAACATCTTGATTAAGTAATATACCAAATCGCTTTCGGTCCTCAGATAAATAGCCAATACCATTTGCTACCGCATCAGCAGGGCTCTTGATTTTAACTTTCTTGCCTTTAATTATAATTTCACCCGCTGAAATTTGATCCTTACCAATAATTGCAAGTGCTAATTCAGTTCTACCTGCTCCCATTAACCCTGCGAATCCAAGAATCTCACCTTTTCGAAGCTGGAATGAAATATCCTTTAGTAAGTTCTTAGTTGATAACCCTTTAATCTCCAGTGCCACTTCACTATCAGAAAACTTCTTTGCTTGATCAGGACGAATATCCTGAGCTACTTCACGGCCGATCATTAAAGAAATAATTTTTGCAATTTTTGTATCTTTTGTAATTAGCGTATCAATATATTGTCCATCTCGGAAAACGGTAATGCGGTCAGAAATTTTTGTTAACTCTTCCATTCGATGAGAAATATAAATAATTCCTTTGCCACTTTTTCTTAAATTTCCAATAATATTAAATAAAACATCGGTTTCAGATTGAGTTAATGCGGATGTGGGTTCATCCATAATGATAATTTTAGAGTCATATGAAAGTGCTTTAGCGATTTCAACCATTTGCTGTTTTGCAACAGTTAATTTCCCAACAAGTTGATTTGGGTCTAAATTCAGGTGTAGCTCATCTAATAAAACTTTTGCTTGACGATTTAACTCTTTATCATCCGTTGCTATCCCAAATAATTTTCTAGGCTCTCGTCCAATTAGAATATTCTGAGCAACTGTAAGATGAGGCATTAAGTTCATTTCTTGGTGAATAATTGCAATTCCCAACTTCTGCGCCTGCAATGGGCCATCTACTTCTATTGGTTGATTATTTAACTTAATTACACCAGTATCTCGTTTATAAATGCCTGATAGAACTTTCATTAGAGTTGATTTACCCGCACCATTTTCCCCAACAAGTGCTAAAACTTCACCACTATTTAAATCAAGATGCACATCCTTAAGCGCCTGAACGCCCGGAAAGGACTTACAAACTCCTTCTACAGAAAGAAGTTGTGCCGTTGCCATATGCCCTCCAACTAAACTTCGATGAGCCTAATAGATTCAAGTCCACTACTCAAGAGTAAAAACTTTATTGGATAACAGTTCGGTAACGATCACTTACTTCTGAGTAGTTCTGAAGGTAACTGATCTCGCTCAGGAAAAGAACTTTGCGTACCTTTGCCTTGAACGCTAATAGTTGCTACCGCCGATGCTCGCTTAGATGATTCAAAGATGTCAATCCCAAGATCTAGGAAATGTGCCAATGCACCCACGAAAGCATCTCCAGCACCCGTGGAATCAACTACCGAAACTTTATTTGCTGGTACGTGTTTACCAATACCATTTGATAGTACGTAACAACCATTTTCTCCAAGTGTAATAATTACAGATTTAGCACCTGCGGTTACAAATTGTTTGGCCATTTCTTCAATATCAGTCATTGAATTGATCTTTTTTCCAGTTAATAGTTCTGCCTCAGATTCGTTAGGGCAAAATATATCTGTCAATCTATAAATTTCTTCAGGTAAAGATGATCTAGCAGGAGCAGGATTAAGAATTGTTGATACTCCAAGTTTTTTTGCAAGGCGCAGTGCAATTAACGATAGTTCGACTTCAATTTCAAGCTGACAGATTAAATATGAGGATTGTTTAATCTCATTTGATGCTTTTTCAATTTCCATAGCAGTGAGATTATTATTTGATCCACTAACTATAACTATTGAGTTTTCACCTTTCGGTGTGACAAAAATTGGAGCAACACCTGAAAATTCTTCTTTAGATTTATATACAAAATCAATTAAAACTCCATTTTTCTTAAAGTTTTCTAATGTGCCAGCACCAAATGATTCATCGCCTACTTTAGAAACCATAACAACTTTGCTGCCAAGCTTTGCTGCCATAATTGCTTGGTTAGCACCCTTACCGCCGTAACCCATCCTGAATTCTGTACCATGCAAAGTTTCACCCATTTGCGGAAATCTTGGTACATATGAAATTAAATCGATCATGCAAGCACCTACTACTACAATTTGTGACATTACTTAATCATTTCAAGGGTTTAATTATGAACTCTTCGGTATAAACGTGATCTCGCAAAATAGTGAATTCATCAGCATCTGCTCCAGCTAACTTTGCTTCATTTGTTCCAAAATCTTCCTGCATGTCCGATAGTGAATCCCAATAAAGCTCTGCAGTCCCGTTGTAGGGCAGATCACCCTTTATCTCTTGGTACTCATCAATAGCAATATTTATTGTGTACCCTTTAATATTTTTCCATTTTGCAGGCATAGGAGCATGTTGATCTACCCAGCGCTTTTTAAACTCTTCTCGCGTCATTCCAGGCTTAGATTTTAAAAGTGCCACTAACTTAATTTTCTTACTCATTTCTACCCCCTAGATTGGTGAATTTAACCACCATATATGTGTTTTGTATATAAGAATTATCTATTTATAAGTGCTTGAGCTTTTAACTCAGTCAGTATTTTGCTATCAATTTCTAAATCAAATACCTCTGAAATTACAAGGGTCCACCCGTAAATAAAGTAATCCCATCCGTCCACAACTGTTAATTGTTGAGCCTTTTCCTGAGATTTGCCTTGGTGGTAAAACTCTAAGCTCCCTCGATAATTTAATTCCCATAAATATGAATTTTTTGGAAAAGCTAATTCATTAGGCCAAGGCGAGCCGGGCAAATCCTTACCCATTCCAGTGGCATTAATAATAAGCAAAGCCTTTCCAGACTGCGCGATGGTTTTAATCACCTCAGGCTTAGAAATTGATACTTCAATCTGTGGCACGCGCTTACTTATAACTTTAAATAAATTATCTAAACGTGATTGATCTTTGCCTAATATGTGGATCTTTGCTGGAGGTCTTGGGAGTGAAGATAAATACCAAGCAATCGCAATCGCTGCTCCCCCGTCTCCAATTAGTAAAACTTCATTTTGTGAATCAAAGAAATCATTTGGCAAGAAATCCTTTATTGCTAATCCAGCTGATATAGGATCTTTAGCAAATCCACTTACCTTCCCATTTTTTATCTTTACGCATGAGACTTCCCTACACGTATCAGCAAAATCATCAAATTCTTGAAACAAAGATTTTGCATGCTGATACAAAGCTAATTTATGAGTAGTCACAAGTGCTCCCCGGCACTTAGAATCATTCACCATTTGATTAATAGCAGAAATGTAGGAGTCAGGATTTGCATTAAGTGGTATATCAATTCCAGATATCGAAGCATTTATACCTAAAATTTTGTTCCAGGCTGGAAATATTTTCATGATAGAAGAACTCGAAGTACTAACACCGATGAACTTCATATTTGTTTGACTCATAAAGTGATTAAATTCCTTATTGGCTTACCGGCAAATGTTGCTAAAACATTTTCAACAGCCATCGAGCCCATCAAATCAATTGATTGATCAGTTTGTGCTCCCAAATGGGGAGTAAAAAGGGTTTTGTCAGCAAGATCATTTGCAAGCAACTTCGAGTCAAATTTGGTGTTTTCAGTTGAGAGTGTGTCAGCTGCATAAAAAGATAATCTGCCAGAGCGAAGGGCTTCGGCAATAGCAGATTCATCGACTAAATTTGCTCTTGCTGTATTTATAATGATTTGCCCCTTTAGTGCTTTATTCACCCAGGTTTGATCAATTATCAGATCTTCACCAGGTGAATGAAGTGTGACTAATTGAGCTGACTTATTTATCAACTCTAAATCAACCATTTCTGGATCTGATACAAATGGATCAAAGGCAAGGATTTTTGCACCTAACTTATTTAATTTACTAGCTACTAATTTTCCTATTTTTCCAAAGCCTACTACGCCAACAATCATTCCATTAATCTCTTTACCCTTTATTACGGACCAATTTGATGACCTAACATTGGAATTAGCGATAGGTAAATTTCTTAACGCAGAAAATATCAAGCCTATAGTCAATTCAGCAACCGAATTGCTATTAGCACCTGGCGTATTTGCAACTAAAATTCCACGTTTCTTTGCCGATGCTAAATCAATAGCTTCTACTCCTACTCCGTAGCGTGAAATTATTTTTAGATTCGGTGCTTTAGCCATCATCTCATCGGTAATTGGAGCAACTCCTGCAATCCAGGCAACTGCATTGATCAACTCACTGGATATTTCTTCAATTTTGTGATCACTTGAAATCTTTCTAATTTCACAACCAGAGTCATTCAATATTTTTATTAAATCTACGTTTCCAGTTGAAAAAGATCTACTAGAAATTAAAACTAAAGGCTTGGCCATTAGTTTGAAATTTTTCTAGTATTAAACCATTCTTCCAGCTTGTAGTAGCCATCAAGAAATACCTTATGCTGCTTTTGATATTTCAGACTTTGAGAAGAGGGAGTAAATTCTGCAGTTATAGTTGAAAGTTGCTTGACCATACTAAATTCACCTTTACCAAGGGCTACCAGTGTGGTTACGGCTGCGCCTAAACTATTTGCATCTTCAACAATTGACCGAGATCTAACTTTTACCCCCCAAATGTCTGCAAATATTTGTAACCACAGGGCGCTCTCAGCACCTCCGCCAATTACATCTACTTGTTTCATAGGTACACCATTATCAGTGAAGGCTTGAATACAAGTTAATAAATTAAATGCCACACCCTCAAGAACTGCTCGCACTAAGTATGAGCGGTCATGATGTCGACCTAATCCAATGAATGCTCCGGCAGCTGATGGATTCCAATAAGGGGATCGTTCTCCCAAAATATGAGGCAAAAAGAAAAGTCCGTCATCTGAGGAATTAACTTTTCCAGCTTCATCTAGCAGAATTTTGTATCTATCCTTTTCAGAAGCTGGCAAAAGATCTTCAACTATCCATTGCAGGCTTGCACCACCTGCCTGCATAGTGGCAGTAGGAGAAAATTTATTCGGAACAATATGGTTCCATGTCATTGAGCGCATTTTTGGATCATGTAAAGGTTTATCAGTTGATACTGCAACCCAAGATGAGGAGCCCATACATACATAAGCGCCATCACTAGGTTCAATAATTCCGGCGCCAAGAGCTGCCATTGGACCGTCGCCACCACCAGCAACTACTGGTGTGCCAGCATTTAAGCCAACATGTTCTGCAGCGTCTTTAGTTAACCCACCAATTACTGTTGTTGAAGCAACAATTTCGGGAAAATAGGAAATAGGAATATTTGCTACATTTAAAATTTCTGTATCCCAATTAAGCTTTATTTGGTCAAAACAGTTAGTTGAGGATGCATCAGATGGCTCAGTAACAAATCTGCCAGTTAATTTCTGATTAACAAAATCCTTTGCAATGCAAATATGTTTGGTTTTTGCCCATATATCTGGTTGATTATCTCTAACCCACATCACTTTTGAAATTGAATAAGTGGGATTTAATCTGTGGCCAAGTTTCTTGTAAGCTTTTTCTAATCCAATTTTTTCAATTAATAAATCACTTTGCTTTTGAGCTCTAAAATCTGCCCAAATAATCGCATCTCTGGTTGGATTAAAATTTTCATCTAAGAAAATAGCACCCATCATCTGTCCTGAGATTCCGATGCCAGTAATTTGATCGGCAGAAATATTCGCCATTTGGAGCAATTTTTTTGATGCGCCCCCTACCGCATTCCACCAATCCATTGGATTTTGTTCAGCTACTCCTCCACTTGCAAAGTGGGCTGGATATGAAATTGTGCAGTGCTGCAGCATTTTTCCATCATCACTATGTAAAGACGCTTTATTTCCAGTGGTGCCAAGATCATGGGCGATAATCATTAGCTATAAAATTCTTGTAAATCAAGATTATTATTCTTTCTAAATGCTCTTAATCCCATTCCATTATCTAAAACCCATTGGTAATCATGACCAGCTGAACCTGGATAGACTGCTAGAAATTTATAAGCATCATCGCCGGTGTTCACGGATCGATGTGCCCATCCGGGCGGTATATAACCAATCTTGCCAGGAGTTATTTCAATCCAAGAGCTTTGCTTACCGTCAAACATAATTATTCCACCACTTCCTTCTAATCCAAAGTAAATTTCACCTTGTGGATCTGGATGTTGGTGCCCCTTAGTCATGTATAACTCACCACCACAATTTCCAGGATAAATTGTAGTAATTGACTGCGGTAGTTCTCTAGCACTTTCTGGCACTATGGATGAAATAACC
>JAQCGQ010000022.1 GCA_027730465.1 Actinomycetota bacterium
AATTAGAGCACTAAATCCGGTAATACCTATTGTTGCTGGAAATGTTGTTACTGCAGTTGGTACTAAAGAATTAATTGAAGCAGGTGCTGACATAGTTAAAGTTGGAGTAGGACCGGGAGCTATGTGCACAACTCGTATGCAGACAGGAGTTGGCCGCCCACAATTCTCTGCTGTCCTTGAGTGCGCGACTGAAGCTAAAAAACACGGTAAAACAATTTGGGCAGATGGTGGTGTGCGCCATCCAAGAGATGTCGCCCTTGCACTTGCAGCGGGAGCATCTCAGGTAATGATTGGCTCATGGTTTGCTGGCACATATGAATCTCCTAGTGATTTAAGGAAAGATTCTGATGGCGCACTTTATAAAGAATCCTTTGGAATGGCATCCGCTCGCGCTGTTGCAGCTAGAACCAGTAATGAAGATGCATTTGATCGCGCACGTAAGTCATTATTTGAGGAAGGTATTTCAACCTCTCGGATGTATATAAACCCCACTCGTCCTGGTGTTGAAGACCTAATTGATGAAATCATCGCAGGGCTTCGTTCATCTTGTACATATAGCGGTGCTAAAAACTTAATTGAGTTTCATGAAAAGGCTGTAATAGGAATTCAATCAGCTGCAGGATATGCCGAAGGCAGACCGCTCTTTACCTCTTGGAAAAATTAAACTTCCTGTTTTTTAATCTCACGCTTTGATAAAATAATATGGCCGATAAAGCCAATAAGTAGCGCAGCTATTACTCCAAGATTTGCATATGCCCATGGGCCATCTTTGCCACCAAAAGCTGAAAGTAAATATCCTTGCCAAGACAACCAAGAGGCAAGTGAGTTTGTTACTAATCCCCAGCCAATAATTGTGCCAAATAGAATTAAACCAATAGATTTAAAGTTATAAGCACCATATCGACCTTTTGCATCAAATAATTCAGTCTCAGCATAACTCTTTCGCATTAATACATCTGCAACAAATAAACCAGACCAAACTGCAACTGGCACACCCAAGGTAATTAAAAATCCTTGGAAAGGAACAAAGAAATCACTTGCAAACCAAACTAAATAAATTGTGCCAATGGTCATTATTACGCCATCAATACTGGCAGCGATGTGGCGCTTTACTGGCAGGCCAATTGAAACTAAAACTAAACCAGATGAGTAAAGATCAAGAATTGCTCCACCGATTAATCCTAAAATAGCTACTAGTGCAAAGGGAATTAAATACCAGGTTGGCAAAAGAGTAGTTAAAGCTCCAATTGGATCTGAGGCCACTTGATCATTTAATGCTTTGCTAGAGCCGGCCAGGAGTGATCCATAAATTACTAAAATTATTGGCACAACTGAGGCGCCAAATATTGTCCAGCCAACTACTGCCTTACTTGAAGTCTTGCGCGGTAAATACCTTGAGTAATCAGCTGCGCAGCCAACCCAACCAAGGCCTATTCCAGTAATTGCAAAAATTAACGCGCCAATAAAGCCTTGAGTTGATCCGGTAGGTATTGCTGATACTGCACTCCAATTTACCTGATCAATAGTTAAGGTTATATAACCTAGAGTTAGAACTAAAGTAATAATTGTTAAGTAAAACTGAATTCTCATAATTACTTTAAAACCTAGAACGCCACCTAAAACAGTTAGCCCACCTGCAAGTAAGAACCCCATGATTTTAGATAGATCAGGATTAACACCAAGCGCCCTAGTAAAAACAGTTTCAGAGGCTAGGGTTGCAAGAGATACTAATACTGTCTCCCAACCCACAAAGATTAAATAAGATAAAAATCCTGGTAGCACATTTCCTTTAACACCAAAGGCGGCTCGAGATAATGTCATGGTTGGTGCATTTGCTCGCTTGCCAGCAAGGGACGAAATAGCAACTAGAGAAAAACTACCAAGCGTTCCAATAATGGCAGCTGTTGTTGCTTGCCAAAAAGATATGCCAAAGCCAAGAAAGAATGATCCGTATGAAAGAGCTAGGAATGAAACGTTTGCGGCCGCCCATGGCCAAAACAAGGATTTAGCAGAGCCTTTACGTTCGTTTTCGGAAATGAAATTAATTCCGTTTACTTCGATGCTATTTGAAATCTTTACCATAGGAAATGTATTTAACTAGATTTTTACCTTGGACGTTTGCGGCGCTCATGTGGGCGAGGTCGTGATTTTTTCTTTTTACCGCCACCTCTTGATCTTGAACCGCGGTAACGATCAGATTTTCCACCCTCTTCACCCTTTGAAGCACCCGCTAAAACAATTGGAATTCCAGATGGTTCGGCTGCGCCAGTAATTCTTACTAAATTAGCATCAAGTGGTCTAACTGTTGATTCACTTAATCTAACACCAGCTCTTGCAGTTAATCCATGCACACCTTTGCGTTGCTTGTGTGTTGCAAGTGTTACCACAGTTCCAACAGCGCCTGCTCTAGCAGTTCTGCCTGCTCTATGTAAATAATCTTTGTGATTCTCAGGAGCATCAATATGAACCACTAATGAAACATCATCAACATGGATTCCGCGAGCTGCAACATCAGTTGCAACTAGCGCATTTGTTTTTCCAGATTTAAAAGCTTCTAGCACTCTAGATCTTTGAGCTTGAGTTTTACCACCATGAAGTGCGCCAACTGCAACTCCGACCTCATTCATCTTTTTTGTAAGCTTATCTGCGCCATGTTTAGTTCTAACAAAGAAAATACTTTTACCTTTTCTAGCAGCAATTTGCGCAGTAATTAAATCTTTATGCCCTTGTTCAAGTATTAACATGTGGTGGCTCATATTACCGGCAGTTGATTTCTCATTAGCAAGTGAGTGAGTCATTGGATTTTTTAAATATTTCTTCACTAATGTATCAACATCTCTATCTAGCGTGGCACTAAATAACATCCTTTGGCCACCTGGTTTAGTTAGATCAAGAATTCTTTTAACATCTGGCAAGAAACCCATATCTGCCATCTGATCTGCTTCATCTAATACGGTAATTAAAATATCATCTAATTTGATATGCTTTTTTTGAATAAGATCAATTAACCGTCCAGGGGTAGCAACCACAATTGGAACTCCACGTTTTAGTGCTTGGATTTGTTTTGAATAAGAAAGCCCACCTGCAATAACTTGTGAATTTAAATTTACAGTTCTAGATAGGGGTGCGATTACATCACTAATCTGCATTGCTAGCTCTCTAGTCGGCGAAAGAATAAGTGCTAGGGGTTGCATTGGTTTAGCGGTTCTACCGGCTAGTTGGGTCATTAGAGCAAGACCAAAAGCTAAGGTTTTACCAGAGCCTGTTTGACCTCTACCTAAAATATCTTTACCTGCAATTGCATCCGGCAATGTGGCTTTTTGAATAGGAAATGGTTTTTCAATACCTGCTGTATGCAACGCTTTAATAAGCGCAGCGTTAACGCCTAAATCTTTAAATGACATAATCAACCTAACAAGACATGATGCGCGTCTTGGTGGTGATTAGAGATTAAGACCCGCAAGGCGCTTACAAAGTGTAAGCACATGGGAAATTACTAGCTTAAGTTTACCTTACTTTTTACTTATTTTTTACCAGTTTTAATCAAGTTTTACTTTTGAATTATTGACAGTTAATTCAACTGCGACAATTCCTTTGTCACCATCATTTAAATCAGGCTTTACCCATTCAATTTCAACATCAGTTAGAGCAGATTTAATCTCATCTTGAAACCAAGAATCAGCTAATTTTTCATCATCTGCAATAACAAGTTTGCTAATTTTTGCAACACTGTTTCCATCCTTTGATGGGTGATTATCAGTTAGCCATTGAATAAAAAATGGTAACTCACCAGATCCTACAATTTCTTTGACGCCAATTTGCTTCCACTTTAGTTCACTGCCATCTGGGCGAGTCCTAGAACCATCAGCTGCTTTTCTGCCGAACTTTTCCTCTACGTCTGCTAAATCAGTTGAACTAAATACCCAAGTAAGCCATCCGCCACCGGCTTCTGCTTTTTTCTTAACTGCCTGACCAAATGGTGTGGCATCAGTTGCTGGATGATCTAGTGGACAAACAATCTCAATGTATTGACCATTTAGTAATGGCGCTGTGAAATTCCTAGTTCCAAACTTTGGATGGATACCACCATCAATAAATGCAGTGCCAATTTGAGAACCAATCCGGTTCACAACATCAGAGATTTGGTCATGGGAGGCAACGTAGGAAACATGGTCAAGACGCATGAGAGTATTTTGCCCTATCAATGAGTGTGCTAATTACCATTTTTAACGCCTTAACTCACACATAAGTGCTTCCATAGTCATTAATGGGGAAGCATTATGGGCCAAATTTGTTCTTGCCTGTAAAATTACTTGAATCTTTAACAAAGTTTTACTCTCTGTCATCAGACTAGCCATTTTTGTGATCTGAGTTTTTAGATCAGAGTTAATTAAGCTCTCGCTCACACCAGATTGAACAAGCATTACATCTCGATAAAGTGTTGCTAGGTCTAAAAGCGCTCTATCTAAATAATCTCTAATTAATCTAGTACTTCTAGTTTTTTGTTCCTTCTCTAACTCTTTAACCGCTTTAGCTCCTCCTGCTGCAAGTTTTGAACCAGTTGATCCCCAAGCTTGTTTTAACTTTTCAATCTCAGCACTATCTCGCACCTCTGCATCTGCTTCAGCTCTCACTTTTGCTGTATCTACTAGTAGCTGTGCTGCTCTGTAAGTGGAGAAAATATCTGTAATCATTAAAGGGATTTTTAAGGTTGTTAATCTGTCATCTCTTACTTGTTTATCAGTTGCAAGATATCTAGCCACTCCAATATGACCTTGTGAAGCCTTAGCTGCAAAGGTTGCTAATTCTTCACTGATTAAATCACGCTCCATTAATAATTTAGCTACTGCTTTTGTAGATGGCGTGCGCAGACCAAGGTGGCGACAACGTGATCTAATTGTTGCGAGTACATCAGTAAGTGTTGGCACACAAAGTAGCCATGCAGTTCTAGCTCCTGGCTCTTCTATTACTTTTAGTAAAGCATTTGCAGCAGCCTCAGTTAAGCGATCAGCATCTTCAATAACTACAACTCGATAATTTGCTACTGAAGGTGCCCAGGATGCTCTGCTTATTAAATCTCTAACCTCATCTATCTTTATTGATAAGCCCTCTGTTTTTATTAACTCAACATCAGCATGTGAGCCTGAAATAGCTGATAAACACTCAGCGCACTTATTACAACCACCTGCTGGGCAAACTAACGCAGCAGCAAAAGCAATTGCTGCATTTGATCTGCCTGAACCAGCTGGTCCTGTAAATAGCCAAGCATGAGTCATTTGCTGACTAAAATTGCTGCTATCGCTCGCTGCTAATACTGCATCTTTAAGAACATTAGTTACTTGCTCTTGGTCAACTAATTGGTCAAAAACACTCATTAGCTTTTTTGATTTCTTTTAAGTGCCTTAATTAAGCCCACTCTTTCAATAATTACTTGGTGTATTTGTTCAATACTTAACGAGGCATCAACAAGTAAGAATCTTTCTGGATCTTGATAGGCGAGGTTTAAGAATTCTTGTCGTACCCTTTCATGAAATGCAAGTGGCTCACTCTCAAGGCGATCAGTTGATTGCAATCTTGCTAAACCAATCTCAGCTGGAAGATCCATAATAATTGTCAGAGTGGGAGTTAAAGATTCAGTAGCCCATCTTGAAATTCTCACTACCTCACCAGGTGATAGGACTCTGCCCGCGCCTTGATAAGCAACGGATGAATCAAAGTAGCGATCACTTATTACTACTTCACCCTTTTCAAGTGCCGGCCGAATCTTTGTGTAAACATGATTTGCTCGATCAGCTGCATACATTAAAGCCTCAGCGCGCGGTGAAATATTTCCAGTTTTATTATCTAATAAGATATCGCGAAGCTGATTACCAAGTGGTGTGCCCCCTGGCTCCCTGGTCAGTAATACTGTTTCATTATTTTTTTCTAACCACTCTTTTAATAATTTAGTTTGAGTTGACTTACCAGAACCTTCCCCACCTTCAAATGTAATAAACACACCAGTTGTTACCTGTCCTGTAATTGCGCCTAACTCACCACGAAATGCTGATTTAATATCACTAAATAGTGAAACATTTGGCCGATCACGCATTTGTAGATATGAAATCACTCCGACTAATACCGCGATAAGGCCAGCGAAAAACATAGTAAATGCTGCGCCGTTATAGGTAAGAGTTGTAGTTCTAAAAGTGTAAGTATGTTGGCCAATAGCTGCTGCAACTAATGGTGAGACCGCAAGTACTAGTACTAATGAAATGCGAATTAAAGACTGCACGAATGCAAATGTGCGCCCGCGCACCTCATCTTCAACCTCAAGCCCTAGCATGGTAAATCCAGTCACCCAAGAGATACCAGCAAATAAACCCAGAATAATTGTTATAAAGATTGCTAATACTAGGTTTAACATTAATGAAAGAGTTACTAATAAAATACCTGAAATTGTTAGAGATATCCCAAATAATCGCCTTCTAGAAAACTGTGAAAAAACTTTAGGACCGAAGGATATTCCAAGTGCTAAACCAAAAAACACTGACCCAAATAAAATACCGTATGCAGCTTCACCTGCTTGCAGGTCATCAACAAAGGTTCTAGCTAAACCAATTACCGCCCCCGCTGCAAAAAAAGCACCGAGCATTCCAAATACAAGTCCTTTGATAATTTTAGAATCTTTAATAAAAGCAAAGCCGTCCCAAAGTGATCTACCTAGTGAGATTTGCTTTAGATTTTTACCAGGTCCCTCTGGTATCTCCTTTAAACGCCAAATTGTGTAAGCACAAAAAGCAAAACTAATCGCGTTGATATATAAAGCTAAATCAGCAGCTGAGGCTGGAGTTTTATTACCAATTGCGGAATTAATTGCGCCAGTAAAAACTGCCAAAGTGGAAAATATAATCGCAGCAATTGGCGCAGTCCCATATGCAGCAAGTAATGAAACTTGGTTAGCATTTTCTAGTTTTAATTTTGGAACAAGATTGGGCACAGATGCTTCTTTGGCTGGTGACCAAAATAATGTAACAATTTCAACTAATATGGTTGCGGTGTATAACCAAAAGTAATTACCAACAATTGGTATTGATAAATAAAGTGAGAATCTTAAAATATCGCAAATAATCATTAGTCTTCTTCGATCAAAGCGATCAGCAATTACCCCAGCAAATGGGCCAAGCAGAGCTGCTGGAAGTAACCTGACAATAAATACTCCTGCAATAGCAAAGTTAGCTTTTACATAATCCCCATCAGCTAGTTGTTGGGCTAGGGCTGTGCAAGCAAGAAGGCCTAACCAATCACCAAAAGATGAGAATGCCATTGCTTGCCAAAGTTTTCTAAAGGCTGGTATTGCCAGCACACTTCTAGATACTGACTGGGCTGGTGCTGCTGGATATGGCAGTGACATGTTGTAAGTCTACTTGCGCCTAGTGACTCTTATTTTGGTGCATTTCCAACACCAGTTGCTGCTTTTTTAGCCTTTTTCTTAGCACCTGCGCCTTTAATAGTTTTTTCAGTAAGAGTTGGAGCACTCTTCTTAGCTCGCTTACCTTTCTTTTTTGAACCACCAGGATTTTCAATCTCCCACGCACGACGTCCTGCTAATAATTCAAGTGCTCTTTCTAGAGTTAATAACTCAACCGCATCACCTCTGCGCAGGGTTGCATTTGTTTCACCATCTGTTACGTAAACACCAAATCTGCCATCCTTAACAATCACTTCTTTATCAGTTTGTGGATCTTTACCTAATTCTTTAAGTGGTGGCTTGGCAACACCGCGACGCCTAACCTTTGGTTGTTTATATATTTCAATTGCTTCATCTAACATAATTGAAAATAATTGGTCTTCACTTGTGAGTGTGCGAGAGTCTGCGCCATGTTTCATATATGGGCCGTAGCGACCATTTTGAACAGTAATAATTTCATCTTGATAATTTCCAAGAGTTCTAGGAAGTGATAGCAACCTAAGTGCATCAGATAAATCAACAGTGTCTAATGACATTGTTGATAACAAAGATGCAGTTTTAGGTTTTGGTGCATCCTTCTTTTTTCTCTTTTTCTTAGCACCCTCTTCAACAATTTCTTCTGGAAAAACTTCAGTGATGTAAGCACCGAACCTGCCAGACTTGGCAATTACTTCAAGGCCTGTTTGTGGATCTACTCCAAGTTTTCTCTCACCCGATGGCTTAGCAAGTAACTCAATTGCAATCGGAAGTGTTAACTCATCCGGTGCCATCTGTTCTGGAATATTGGCAAACTTTCGATCATCACCTAATCCTTGTTGTAGATATGCACCAAATCTGCCCACTCTAATCTCAATATCTTCACCCATCTTCATGGTGTTAATGGCTTGAGCATCAATTGCACCTAAATCAGCTGATAAATTTGCAAGACCTGGATTACCTTCACTTCCGTAGAAAAATTTAGTAAGCCAAGTAACGCGCTCCTCATCACCATTAGCTATTTTGTCTAGATCTTCTTCCATTGACGCAGTGAATTCATAATCAATTAACTTTGTGAAGTGCTGTTCAAGTAAGCCCGTAACTGAAAATGCTAAAAATGTTGGAACTAAAGCTCGTCCACGCTTTGCCACATACCCGCGATCTTGAATTGTTTGCATAATTGAAGCAAATGTTGAAGGCCTTCCAATTCCAAGCTCTTCTAGTTTTTTAACAAGCGTTGGCTCGGTATATCTTGCTGGTGGCTTTGTTTCATGACCCTCACAGCTGTACTCACTTACCTCAATTTTTTCACCAACATTCATCGCAGGTAATCTGCGATCTACTTCTTCACTGTCTGCTTTTTCTTCAACAATATCTTCATACGCTGCAAGAAAACCAGCAAAACTAATTACAGATCCGTTAGTGCGAAATATTGTATCCGTGCCAGTTTTGGTTTTCACATCAAAATCAACTCGCATTTGTTGCTTCTTAGCATCTGCCATTTGAGATGCAATAGTTCTCTTCCAAATTAAGTCATAAAGTGCAAACTCATCTCTAGATAGTTCAGGTGCTAATTCTCCAGGAGTTCTAAAAGATTCACCCGCTGGTCTGATCGCCTCATGTGCTTCTTGAGCATTTTTTGTTTTACCTTCATAAACTCGTGGGCTAGATGGCACAAACTCTTTGCCATATAAAGATTGCGCAGATGATCTAGCAGCAGTAATAGATGATGATGAAA
>JAQCGQ010000023.1 GCA_027730465.1 Actinomycetota bacterium
ACAGGTTTAGATGGTTACTTTTGCCACCTGTTGCTGGATACTCTTTAGTGATTTGGCTATACATCACTGGATCTACTTCATAACATTCACCACAAATATGTGGGCCGACCACCCCAGATATCTGATCAGCACCTAACTTCTTCATTTGATCTAACGCAGCTACTGCTACTTTATTTAGTAACCCTTTACGGCCAACGTGAACTGCTGCAACAACACTTTTTGATATCAGTAGTAGTGGCAGACAGTCAGCTACCTGTACTGCTAGTGCGACATTTGGTTTATCAGTTACAACTGCATCGCCATCATAAATTGCTCCATTTGGTGAGCTCTGGCTATCAACTACTACTATTTTATTACCATGCGTTTGTTTCATAAAATAAATAGGATTGCCAATTAATTTTGAAAGTTGTTTTGCGCTATCAGATGTTTGTGGATTATCTAGTGAACCATAGTGGCGCGAGGTAAAGAGCAGGCGAGCCATGCTGGCTTCCTAGCGCATGAAATCAGGGATATCGATCTCATCTTCTTCGACTAAATCTTCAAAAGTTATTCGCTTACGCGAACGTTGCTCGCCGCCATTAACATCTAGATCAAGTGCAACTGAAATTGGATCATTAGCAGCGATTGGATCTGCTTCACCACTTAATGAGACCGCACTAATTACTGGCATTAATACTCGCTTTGGTTCCCCACCCGCAAAGCCTGCTGCGATTACAGTAACACGCACCTCATCACCTAAGGCATCATCAATTACAGTGCCATAAATGATATTTGCATCGGGGTGAGCCGATTTTGCAACTAATTCAGCTGCCTCTGATATTTCAAATAAACCAAGATCTGATCCGCCAGCAATTGAAAGTAATACACCATGTGCACCATCAATTGAAGCTTCAAGTAGTGGGCTTGAGATTGCTAGCTCTGCTGCGCGAATAGATCTTGCTTCACCTCTTGCTGAACCAATTCCCATCAAAGCAGAACCCGCACCTGACATGATGCTTTTAACATCAGCAAAATCAAGATTTATTAATCCAGGTGTTGTGATTAAATCTGTGATTCCTTGAACTCCCGATAATAAAACTTGATCAGCAGTTCTAAATGCTTCAAGAGCACTAATTGAACGATCTGAAATTGCAAGCAAACGATCATTTGGAATCACAATTAAGGTATCGACCTCTGCTCTTAAATTTTCAATTCCCTCTTCAGCTTGTGCTGTTCTACGTTTTCCTTCAAATGTAAATGGTTTTGTAACTACACCAACTGTTAGTGCACCGAGATCTTTTGCAACCTTTGCAACAATTGGAGCTCCACCAGTACCAGTTCCGCCTCCTTCACCCGCGGTAACAAAAACCATATCGGCGCCACGTAGTACTTCTTCAATCTCATCAATATGATCAAGAGCTGCTTGACGACCAATCTCTGGCGCAGCACCTGCACCTAATCCTCTAGTTAACTTTCTACCAATATCTAATTTCACATCAGCATCTGACATTAACAATGCTTGTGCATCTGTATTGATTGCAATAAATTCAACACCTTTTAATCCAACATCAATCATTCGGTTAACAGCATTAACTCCACCGCCGCCAATACCAACAACTTTAATTACAGCTAAATAATTTTGTGGTGTTGCCACGTTGCGCCTCTTCCCTAGCCCTAAATCTCAACTTGAGAGTTAAAGTTATTGCATTTCCGATTACGTAAAAGTAGGCACTAGAGGCACCTCAATCAAACACCGACACGATATTTAGCAGGATAAATATTTATGCAATTTACGGATTTTTGTTAAAAATTATTCCCAATTTTTGAATTATTCCTACTCTCAATTAACTGACTATTGGCGAATCTGCCTGTGATAAATCCACCTGTTTAATTGACTTATTTTCCGGCAATTCCAAAAGCGCGGCAAGTACTTTTGATTTTTGCCCAATATCAGTAGCTCCTCCCCAATTAATACGAAGTGCTGAAGCATTAATTCGAGTATCCATCAAAATAAAGCTTGATTTTGTGATGGCGATTGACTGAAGATCTGCCAACAAATATCTCAAATCAGTTGGAATCTGCTCTAATAAAGTAGCTATTGCGGTCAGGTCCTGAATGCTCTGACTCTGACTTGTTATCGACGGTAATTTTCCTTGCGCCATAAGTTGATTTGGTGATGTAGGTGTAAAAATAAAGCCCTTGCTATCAAAATTTACTGAGGTATTTTGCACGGAAATCGTTTTAGCTATTGCAACTCTCTCTTTTACGATTATCGATAGCTTTTTATCAAACCAGTTCCTAGAAACATCACTGCTAGATATCCAATCTAATTGATTAAGGGTTCTTTTTATGGATCTAACATCCACCCTAGCCAATTGATCGCCAGCCTTTGGCTCAATTCCATTTCGAGAAAGTTCATTTAAAACTAGATTCGCAGCACTACTACCGCTAACTGATACCTGCGCTACCGAAAGAAGTGAGGACCAGCCAAGAAGAAAAGCAGAGGCTGAGATTGCGCTGATTACCAAGATAGATGTTAATAATCGTTTTAACCGCTTAGAAATTCCAAATCTCATTAAGCTTTACCGATCAGCAAGTGACTGCAGAATAGGTTCACCTAGTGAACTGACATCTCCCGCCCCTAACGTAATGATCACATCGCCACTCTTTGCCATTTTTGTGATATCTGAAACCACTTCTAACATCGAGGGTTCAAATCTAACCTTGCTTTGGCTCATATTGCGCGCAATCATTAAGGAGGAGACACCAGCAATTGGTTTCTCACTGGCTGCGTAAACTTCTAACAGAAAAGTAAAATCAGCATTTGATAGTGCTGTGCTAAATTGTTCTGAAAAAGCTGCAGTTCTTGAATATCTATGTGGTTGGAAAATTACTAGCACTCGACCAGATTGGGCTAAATTTTTAGCTGCAGTTAAGGTGGCTATGATTTCAGTTGGGTGATGGCCATAGTCATCAATTACTTTAACTCCAGATACCTCACCTTTTAATTCAAATCTGCGCCGGGTTCCAGTAAAACTCTTAAGCCCAGAAAATAACTTATCCTCTGCCATATTTAAAGCACTTGCAGCCGTAAAGGCAGCTAGTGCATTTAATAGATTGTGCTCTCCAACTACTGAAAGACTCAATTCACCAACCTTGCGGCCAGTACTTGAAACTGTGGCTAGGGAAGATAGTGGGTTTAGTTGAATTCGCTGTATTTGAAAATCATTATTTTCACCCTGCCCATATAACAGTATTTTCAGATCTTTTCTAGTTATCCGAGTAAGTAGTTGCTTAACTCCTGCGTCATCTCCACAGGCAACTAAAAATCCATTATCTTGAATAGAGGAAATAAATTGCTCAAAAACTTTAAAAACTGCCTCTTCATCAGCGAAGTGGTCCACATGATCTAACTCAACGTTTGTAATGATGGCGCCACTTGGCTTATATGCTAAAAATGATCCATCTGACTCATCAGCTTCGGCAATAAAAATTGATCCACTACCGCTGTGAGCATTTGTTCCAGCTGTATTAATTGTTCCACCAACTGCAAAAGATGGGTCAGCACCTGCTGTTTGCAACGCCACTGCCAGCATTGCTGTAGTTGTGGTCTTGCCATGTGTGCCAGCAACTGCAATTGATGTGGATTCTGACATTAACCAAGCGAGAGCTTGGGCCCTGGCCGCCACAGGAATCATCTTCTTACGCGCTAGGGCTAACTCTGGATTATTTTCATCAATTGCAGCTGAAATAATTACTAACTCGGCTGCTCCCAAATTCTCTTGTTTATGTCCAACCTCTACCTTTGCACCGAGTGCCTTTAGTGAGGTAAGCATTGGTGAATCATTTTTATCTGAACCTGAAACAGTAAAGCCTTTAGCTAGCATTATCCTGGCAATTCCACTCATACCAGAACCGCCAATACCAATAAAGTGGATATTTAGTTTTGCTAATTGAGATAGAGAGTAATCAGGTTTTAAACTCATTTATCTCCACTGACCTCCTGAATAATTGCATTTCCAATTAACTCACTCGCTGATAATTCACTATTAGAGACGCCTTGATACCCTGAGGCGTTGCGCCAAATTTCATCCCAGTTGCTTGAAAGCCAGCCAGAATTAAATTTATCATCGGCCACAACAATTGCTGCTCCGGCAGCTTGTAAATCAGAGGCATTTACGGCTTGCTCACCATTTCCTATCGGTAGTGGAATGAGAACTGCAAATTTTCCAACTGCTGCAAGTTCTGCACAGGTCAGTGCGCCACTTCTAGCAATAACAAGATCAACTGCATGGTAGGCAGATGCCATATCTTCGATATAGGCAAGTGCAAGGTAATTTTCTGTTCGAGTTGGTAATGGATTATTACGCCCAACTGAATGAACTACTTGCACACCTTTTTCAGTAAAGCTAGAAAGAGATTGCAAGATTGCTTCGTTGATATGGCGAGAGCCAAGTGATCCGCCGAAAACTAAAACAGTTGGCTTATCAACTGAAAGTCGCCATTTTTCTAATTGCTCTTTCCGTTTTATTGCAATTACCTCTTTTGATTGATCAATACTAGAAATTATCTCTGCTCTTATTGGCATGCCACTTAACTTGGCATTTCGCCAACGCCCAATTTTGAGCCCGGCCCGAGAAAAAGCAATAAATATTTTGCGTGCAAAAGGAGCACCTAACTTATTAGCCCATCCTGGAATCGCATTTGCTTCATGAATAAATATTGGTTTGCGCAAAAGCGCACTGGCTAGATAGATAGGTGGGCAGGCATAACCACCAAATCCAATAACTAAATCAGCATCTTTGCAGATCTTAATTCCTTGCCAAGTTGCTAGCACAATTCTAACTGGCCAAAATAATGTACTCGGAGTTAACTGCCGGGGCATCAATACCTTAGGTATATGGACAAGCTCAAAACCTGAAACTGGAATAAGTTGATTCTCAAGTCCTGTTTTCGTACCAACAAATTGATACTGCCAATCTGGCTTTCTATCTCTAAGCCATTTGGCAACAGCTAACGCTGGCTCAACATGGCCAGCAGTGCCACCGCCCGCAAAAATTATCTTAGGAGTCATCTGTCTAATTTTCTCATCCGGCTTAACTTAATACCTTCAGATATCTCAGGTGTTCGCCTTGCAACACCTAACACATAGCCAACTGCAAGCAGATTAGCCAGCAAAGAAGATCCTCCGTATGAGATAAATGGCAGAGTAACTCCAATTACTGGAATTATTGACGTAACTGATCCGATATTCACGGTTACTTGGGCAATAAACCAGCAGGCAATTCCTGCAGTCGCATATCTTGAAAAATCATCCTTAGTTTTAATAGCAATTCGCAACATAGAATAAATTAAAGCTGCATAAAGGGCTAAGATTAGAAGTGTTCCTAATAAACCAAGTTCTTCACCGATTACTGAAAAAATAAAATCAGTATGGGCCTCAGCTAAATTCGCCCATTTTTGCTTGCTTGCCCCAAGGCCACTTCCCCAAAGTCCACCGCTCGCTAATCCCATAATGCTATGAGCTGGTTGCCAACCAGAGAACTTGTAATACCTCTCATCAAATGGATCAAAAAGAGCAGCAAATCGACTCATTCGATAACTATTACTAAATATAAGCACCGCACTAATAATGCTAGCCAAAATAACTACTGCAACAAAATGCTTAATTGGAGCGCCAGAGACAAATAAAATTCCGCCAAATATCATTAGAACTAATAATGCAGTACCTAAATCCCTTTCTAATATTATTAGTGCCTCAATAACAACTAAACCAGGCAAAATTAAGCTAATAGGATTTTTACCTGCAACTAAATCGATCCGCCGCAATTGGAATGCACACCAAAGTATTAAGCCAAATTTAGCAAACTCTGACGGCTGTAGCGTAAAGCCAGCTATTTCAATCCAGTTTCTATTTCCATTAATATTTTTCCCCAGAGATGGAACAAAAGGAAGCAGTAAAATAAATATTGAAAGCGTCAAACTTACTTTGGCTAATCTTGGCCATACTTCACCTCTCACTTTATATGCCCAATATGAAGCTGCTGCGCCAAGAATTAAAAAGAAGAATTGCCTGATAAATATTGAGTAGCTATTGCCACTTTCTTGCAAGGACGTGACTGTCGAAGAAGATAAAACCATTGTGAAGCCAAGTGCACATAAAAATATGGTGCTCCAGATAATGAGAAAATACGGCAACTCCGGACGAGTTAGTATTTTTGAGTATTTTCTAACACTTAAGTTACTAGCCACGCTAAACCTGCGCTTTCACAGCTTGCGCAAATAGCTGTCCGCGCTGTGTGTATGAATCAAATTGATCCATTGAGGCACATGCCGGTGCCAATAAAACAGTATCGCCAGGTTGGGCTAATTTGATCGCAGCGGCTACCACATCATTCATTAAAGATTTAGCATCACCCGTCTGATCAACTCTTACAACCTCAACCTTAGGTGAGTGTTCTTCTATTGCTTTTGCAATTAATTCACGATCTTGTCCGATTAAAATTACGGCTTTAATTCTAGATGCACATTTTTTAACTATTTCACTCATACTTGCACCCTTTGCTAGCCCACCAGCAATCCAAATTACTTTAAAGTTTGAAAGTAATGATGCTGTAGCCGCATGTGGATTAGTTGCTTTTGAATCATCGATCCAATTAATCTCATTCTTATTAATTACTAATTCCATACGATGATGATCAGGTGAAAAATTTTTTAACCCAACTTTAATATCCTCATATTTAATACCAATTGATAGCGCAAGTGCTGCTGCAGCTAGGGCATTTAATACATTATGTGGAACAGTTGGTGTTATATCTACTAGTTCAGCTATCTCATTTGCTTGGCTAGGTGAAGCAGAGAATGCACGATCAATTAAAAGATTCTCAACCACCCCAAGCTCACCTGCATTTGGAGTATCCAGTGAAAACCACGTAATTAAATCACTAGAAGTTCTACGAGATAATTCCGCATCAGACTTATTTATTATCATCTTATTTGAATGGTTAAGTAGCTTTAGCTTTGCTTGGGCATAAGCCTGAAAACTACCGTGCCAATCGATATGATCTTCTGCAATGTTAAGAATTGCAACAGATTGATACTGCGGCAAATTACTCCAATGGATCTGAAATGATGAAAGTTCAATTGCAAGATAATCTGATGGTTTTTTAGCGCAAACTGATGCAATCACAGTTTCTCCAACGTTACCGCATGCTACGCCGTTAACTTTTGCTGCCTTAAAAATAGACTCAACCATTTTAATTGTTGTGGTTTTGCCATTAGTGCCAGTTAGTGCAATCCACTTTTGCGAAGGGGCAAGTACTTGTTTGACCTGCCAAGCAAAATCAATCTCACCTAAGATCTCAACTCCACCTGATCTAAGCTTGCTAATCACCGGGTGATCATCTCTCCAACCAGGAGAAATAATTGCTAATTCAACTCCATCTGGAATTTGATTTACGACATCTTCACCAGTTTTTACTTTTTCATCAAAAAGTTTGGAATTAGCACCGAAATTAACTAAGGCAACCTGGCAAGCCCTACCAGTAACACCAGCCCCGATAACTAAACAGTTTTTTCCCTTAAGTGACTGAACAAAGTTCATCAAGATACAACCCATTGGGCATAAAACAGGCCTAACCCTGCTGCAACCCCAAGGCTAGAGATAATCCAGAATCTAATAACAATTGTTACTTCACCCCAGCCGATTAATTCGAAATGATGTTGTAAGGGAGCCATCTTAAATATCCGCTTACCGCCAGTAATTTTAAAATATGCAACTTGAATAATTACTGAGGATGTTATTAATACAAAAATAAATCCAAGAACAACTAGTAATAATTGAATTCTAAGTGTTATTGCTAATCCCGCAAGAGCTCCACCTAATGCTAATGAACCAACATCTCCCATAAAAACCTTTGCAGGTGAGGCGTTCCACCATAAAAAGCCACCACACGCACCAGCAAGTGCTGCTGCAAGGACTGCTAAATCAAGTGGATCACGAACTTCATAACATTTAAGACCAGGTGAGACAGCGCAGCTTTGTCCAAACTCCCAAACACCGATCAAAATAAATGCTGTAAAAACCATAACTGCTGCGCCAGTGGCTAATCCATCTAGGCCATCAGTTAAATTAACCCCATTACTTGTCCCTAACACCATTAAAATTACCCAAACAATTACTAAAACAAGCCCCATCTTGATTGAAGTATCGCGAACTATTGAAAGATAAGAAGATATTGGCGTTAATCCGCTTTCATCAGGAAATTGCAAACATACATAGGCAAAGCCACCGGCGACAACTGCTTGGCCAAATAGCTTTTGCTTAGCGTTTAGTCCAAGTGACTTTTGTTTTGCCACTTTAAGATAATCATCTATAAAGCCAACTACACCTAAACCAATTATTAAAGCAATTACCAAAAGAGCTGATATGGTAATCGCAACACCAGTAATTAGATGGCTAAGTCCGTATCCAACTACCACTGCCACTATTAATACCAGTCCTCCCATGGTGGGGGTACCGCGCTTAACCTGATGAGAAGTAGGTCCATCATCTCTAATAATTTGTCCATAGCCCTTTTTAGAAAGTAATTTAATTAGTAATGGAGTTGCAAAAAAAGCAAAGATGGAAGCAATTGCACCAGAAAGCAATATTCCTCTCATTCTTGTCCTCCACTCCATTTATGGGTAATTAAATCTGCCATATCCTCGAATTTTTCAGATCGTGATGCTTTTAGTAAAACTACATCTCCATGTGAAAAATTACTGACTAACTCTAAAACAGCATCTGTATTTGGGCACTGATGCACCACCATATTTTCCAGATTTGATTCATTTTTAGAGAGTTTATAGAGGTCAGTGCCCACGCTTAGCAGGTGATCAACCCCAATTTCTTGGGAATACATCACTATTTGTTTGTGTGCCTCTATTTCAGCACTACCTAGTTCATGCATTTTTCCAAGAATTGCCCAAGATAACCCACCACTTTCCTGACTTAGTAAAACTAAAGTTTTAATGGCAGCTTTCATACTCTCAGGATTTGCGTTGTAATAGTCATTAATAATTTTTAGGCCGTTAAGTTCTTCAATCTGCATTCGCCACTTACTATCAGGGTTTGTAGTTGTAATGCCAAC
>JAQCGQ010000024.1 GCA_027730465.1 Actinomycetota bacterium
CCCGCTGGCATCCAGTTAGCGGTGGATTTGGTGAAATTCCAGAACCGACGGTTAAAGTCCGGATGAGAGAAGATGTATGTAAGTGACGTGCTTTCATTACGTCATTTTCTTTGCGCACCCCGATTATCTATTGGGGGGATTAAATGGATCAGTCAGCGCTTATGTCGCGCGCCGATGACCTTTCAAAATTTGGCTTAGGTTATACAGCGCCAAATCCAATAGTTGGTTGCATTATTGTAGATTCAAACAACAATGTCATTGCTGAAGCATTTCACAACGGTGGACCTCATGCAGAATCTAAAGCGATAAATTCAATAGAAGTTGTTCCATCTGATGCAACTTTATTTACTACTTTAGAACCTTGTGATCATTATGGTAAAACTGAACCTTGTTCAGACTTAATCATAAAATCCGGCATTAAAAATGTTATTTATTCCATTACAGATCCAAATCCTATTGCGCAAGGCGGTTCGAAAAAATTACGTGATGCAGGCTTAAATGTGACTAGCGGAGTTTTAACTGAAAAAGTTAAATTTACTAATAGATATTGGCTGCAAAAGATTAAAACTGGGCGCCCCTATTTCACATGGAAAATTGCCATGACATTAGATGGCAAGATCGCAGCATTAGATGGAAGTTCAAAATGGATAACTAGTGTTGAATCACGAGGTGATGTCTCCAAGTTACGAAGTCAGGCAGATGCAGTTTTAATTGGTACTGGAACCGCTTTAGCTGATAATCCGTCTTTAAATTCTCACAATATTGATAGTCGGCAACCATTGCGCATAGTTATGGGTAAGAGCGAAGTTCCCGCTAGCCATAAGCTAAATGATGAATCAGCACCAACACATTTTCTTAAAAGTCATGAAACCACTGATCTAATTGAGCTGCTATCAGGTCTTGAAGTTAATCAAGTTCTAGTTGAGTCTGGCCCAAAGCTAGGCACGGCATTACTAAAGCATGGACTAATTGATGAAATAGTGGCTTATATCGCTCCTTCAATTTTAGGTAGTGGGAGTTCTTTTGTAGGTGATCTAAATATTTCTTCATTAAGTGAGCGCATGGACTATCAGATTCATAGCTTTACCCAATTAGGAAATGATTTATGCGTTACGTTGATCGGTAGAAATTAATGTTTACAGGAATTATTCACGAAGTTGGCAAAGTTAAAGAAATAACAAGGTCTACGGATTTTGCTCAACTTGAGATAACTTGTAGCCAGGTACTAAAAGATATAAAAATCGGGGATTCAATAGCTGTAAATGGCGTATGCCTTACAGCTACTAAGGTGAACACAATGAGTTTTGACGTAGATGTAATGATTAAAACCTTAGAATTAACCTCACTTGGTAAGTTAAGCAAGAATGTTTCAGTAAACCTGGAGTTAGCCATGTCGGCTTCAGATAGATTTGGAGGCCACTTTGTACAAGGCCATGTAGATGCAGTTGCTGTTATAACTAAAACTCTTGTTACTAAGGATTGGACTCAAATTCAACTAAAAGTACTACCTGACCTACTTAAATACATTGTTGCCCAAGGGTCGATATGCCTAGACGGAGTATCACTAACGGTAGGAGAAGTAGCCCAAGATTTAATTTCAGTCTGGCTAATACCTAAAACTCTTGAAAAAACTAATTTAGCAGATAAGAAAATCGGTGATCTACTAAATGTTGAGGTTGATCTACTAGCTAAGCATATTGAACGATTAATGCAGAATAAGAGTAAAGATGTCTAAAGATTTAACACAAGTATTAGCTAATTATCGTGATGGCAAAATGGTAATCGTCACAGATCATGAAGGCAGAGAGAATGAGGCTGACTTAGTAATGGCAGCTGAATTTGCTGACCAGGAGAAAATTGCATTTATGATTCGCTATACATCTGGGGTTATTTGTGTAGCACTCACAGCAGATAGAGCGCGAGAATTACAACTTCCACAAATGGTTGCAAATAATGAAGATAAGAAATCTACAGCCTTCACAGTATCAGTGGACTATAAAGTGGGACTAACGACTGGAATTAGTGCTAAAGAACGAGCAAGCACAATTGTTTCTTTGGCTTCGCCAACAATTATGAGTAGTGATTTGATTAGGCCTGGCCATGTGTTTCCATTAGTTGCTCATAAAAATTTACTAAAATCAAGGCTTGGACATACCGAGGCAGCTATTGCACTCTCAATGCTTACTGGGCGCCGACTAGTTGGAGTAATTGCCGAACTTGTCAACGATGATGGCTCGATGATGAAAGGTGCTGAATTAAAAGTATTTAGTGAGAATCATGGGATACCTATTATTAGCATCGCAGATTTAGTTAATATTCCGCTACCGCAATCTATAAATTCTGAGAATAAAAAATTAACTTTTGAGTGGACTAAATTACCGCTATCCAATGGAGAATGGAAAATCACAAGTTCATATGGATCGATGGGTCATATTCACGCAATTTTATCTTATGGCAAAATTGCTAAGCAGAAATTACTGGTTAGAATTCATTCGGAATGTTTAACTGGCGATGTATTTGCTTCAAAGAGATGTGATTGTGGTGAGCAACTAAAACTTTCAATGGCAGAGATTGAAAAAGTAGGGGATGGATTAGTAATTTATTTGCGTGGTCATGAAGGTAGGGGAATTGGGCTAGCAGAAAAAATTCGTGCCTATAAACTCCAAGATTCGGGCATTGATACGGTAGAGGCAAATATTATTTTAGGACACGAACCAGATATGCGTAACTGGGAAGATGTGGTTGAGATATTAAAAAGTTTAGGGGTAGAAAGTGTTGAATTGTTGACTAATAATCCAGATAAGGTTGCGGCTCTAGTAGATAATGGGATTAGTGTTAAGCAAACTCCAATCAGAGGTAGTGTTAACTCTTTGAATAAGAAGTATCTGCAAACTAAAAAGAATATATTTCATCATACGTTAGGAGAGATTTAATGGCTGGTAAGTCTCCTAAATCAAAACCTTTAAATGCATCTAAATTAAAAGTTGCCGTCGTAAGTGCTAGTTGGCATCCTGAAATTTGTAGTGCTCTAGTTGACGGAGCAAAAAGAGCACTGGTGGCAAATAAGGTTAGTAAGGTTACCTACCATGAAGTCTCAGGTTCCTTCGAATTACCTCTTGCTGCTCAAAAGCTATTTGATTCCGGTAAGGATGTTGTTGTAGTGCTTGGTTTAGTATTAAAAGGGGATACACCACATTTTGATTATATTTGTGAAGGGGTCACAAATGGCATTATGCAAGTATCACTCTTTCAAGGTAAACCAATCGGTTTTGGAGTTTTGATGTGTAATACGCTAAAACAAGCTAGAGATCGTGCTGGGTTTACTGATAGTAATGAAGATAAAGGTTTCGATGCTGCGATTGCAGCCATTAATTCAGCGCTTAATTATTAGCTTCTTGTAATTCATCAGGAGTTCCATGAACTCCTTTGAGATCTGCTCCTAGTTTGTATCCAATACCATCTCTATTTAAGGGACGATGAGCCTTGCTCCAATCAGGTGGCACAACACCTAGTACTCCGTTATGAAAATCATCAAATGCTTTTAGTACTTCAGCTTTTGTATTCATAACAAAAGGACCCATCCAAGCCACTGGTTCTTTAATTGGTAATCCACCCAAAATTAATACATCCATGCTTGGTGCACGAGACTCTTGATTAAGATCTGCTGAAATAACAATTAGATCACCATCGCGGTAGGTAACTAGTTGGCCAGTTTTAATCGGATGTTTTTCTTCTCCAACAGTTCCAAAACCATTTAACACATAAGCAAGTGCGTTATATGCAGGATTCCATGGCAAGCGGAATTGAGAACCTGGTTGCAGTGTTGCATGAACTAATGTGATTGGGCTTTGAGTAGTTCCAGGACCATTAAAGCCTGCAACCTCACCAGCTATTACTCTAAGAAGAGCGCCACCATCATCTGAAGATAAAAGTGCAACATCTGAAGCATGCAAATTTTGATAGGCAGGTGGTGACCATTTTTTCGCAGCAGGTAGATTTACCCAAAGCTGAAAACCATGAAATAGCCCACCGCTTACAACTAAATGTTCAGGTGGAGTTTCAATATGTAATATGCCTGCACCAGCTGTCATCCATTGCGTGTCACCATCGGAGATAGTTCCACCACCACCATGGTTATCATAATGATCAAAGATGCCATCAATTATGTAAGTTACGGTTTCAAATCCACGATGTGGGTGCCAAGGAGTTCCCTTTGGTTCACCCGGTGCATATTCAACCTCACCCATTTGATCTAAGTGAATAAATGGATCTAAATCTGCTAAATCAACACCAGCAAATGCTCGCCTTACTGGGAATCCTTCACCCTCATGACCTTGAGGTGCGGTGGTAATACTTTTAACTCGGCGTGGGCGTAAATTGGCATCGGCAACAACTCGTGGCAGAACAGTGATGTCACGGACGGTTACTGCTGGCATATTATCTCCATTATTTTATTACGTTGATGAACTGTACAACATCTATTGATTCTGATTTATTCCTATAAACCCTTTAATGCGCTAACTACTTTTGTTAGCGAGTCCTTTGCATCACCAAATAAAAGTGTGGTTTTTGCTTCATACAAAAGTTCATTTTCAATACCAGCAAAGCCTGGTCGCATTGATCTCTTCAGAAATATCACATTTCCAGCTAACGCCACATCTAATATTGGCATTCCATAGATTGGGCACCCAGGTGTAGTTTTTGCTGCGGGATTAACTACATCATTTGCGCCAACAACTAAGACCACATCTGTTTGTGGAAAGGTTGGATTTATCTCTTCCATCTCAACTAATTGTTCGTATGGAACATTTGCTTCTGCAAGTAAAACATTCATATGTCCTGGCATACGACCTGCAACGGGATGAATTCCATAAGCAACTTCAACACCTTTTGATGCTAATAAATCTGCTAACTCTCTTACCGTGTGCTGTGCTTGAGCAACAGCTAATCCAAATCCAGGCACGATCACAACGCGTTGAGCGTAGTTTAGAAGTATTGCCACATCATCAGGTGAACCAGATTTAACTGGACGAGCATCAGCCTCACCAACACTTGCTTGTGCTTTAGCGGTAAAGGCACCAAATAAAGTTCCAAATAAAGATCTACCCATGGCTTCAGCCATTAATCTGGTAAGTATCGTGCCAGAGGCACCAACTAAAGTTCCAGCCACAATTAACAAAGTAGTTTGTAGAACGTAACCAGAAGCTGCAACTGTTAAACCAGTAAATGCATTAAGTAGTGAGATAACAATTGGAACATCCGCGCCGCCAACTGGTAGCACAAATAGAACACCAAATAATAATGAAAGTAAGCCATTTGCTAATAGTGGAGTCGTACCACCTGATGAAATAACCCAGCCACCACTTACCAATACGCCAATTAAGGTTAACGCGATAATTTGCCTGCCCAGTGGAAATATGACTGGTCTTGTTGTCATTATTTCTTGCAATTTTAAGAAAGTAATAATAGAACCAGAAAAAGACACACACCCCACAATTACGGTAAATACTGTTGCAATAACAACTGCTGTAGATGCTGTATCTCCAAGCTTTAAGTATTCAACAATTGCTACTAAAGCAGCTGCTCCACCACCAACACCGTTAAAGAGTGCTACAAGTTGCGGCATCTGAGTCATCTGTACCTTACGTGCAGCTGGGACTCCTACTAAGGTTCCAAAAGCAATTGCAGCCAAAATCAGGGTTTGATTATTTAGTGGTTTACCTTCATTGGCATAAAAGAAGACAATTACTGTGGCTATAGTTGCGCCAACTGCGCCGATTAGATTTCCTCTACGAGCTGATTTTGGTGAGGACAAACCTTTTAAAGCCAAAATGAAACAGATACCCGCGGCTAGGCCAATTAAGTCATAGAGGTTGCGGCTCATTTGCCTTCACCTGAATCTTTCTTAGACTTTGGCTTTCCTTTAAACATTTGCAGCATTCGATCAGTTACAACAAAGCCGCCCACCATGTTAATTGTTGCCAGAATTACAGCAGCAAGTGCTAAACCTAATTCAAGATTAGTTTTTGCATGATCTGCTACCACAATTGCGCCAACTAAAATAACTCCATGAATTGCATTAGCACCACTCATAAGTGGCGTGTGTAATGTTGTAGATACCTTTGAAACTACTTCAAATCCAACGAAGATAGATAATAGAAAGATTGCAAGTAAGGCGATTTCATTGCTCATTAGTTCAGAGGCCATTACTTACCCTTCTCTCTTTTTAATCCGTTATGCGTAATAGTGGCAGAATCAATAATTTCATCTGAAAAATCAGGTTCAATCACACCAGTGGGTTTACCATCAACTGATTTGCTCATAAGCAGGAGAAGGTTTACTACATTTCTCGAAAATAACATCGAGGCATGAAATGCTAGTTGGCTTGGCACATCTTTTCCGCCCCAGATTTTCACGCCCGCACTGGTGGTAATGATTTCACCGGCAACTGAGCCTTCAACATTTCCGCCACTTTCAGCAGCTAAATCCACTACAACTGAACCAGGCGCCATTTGAGAAATCATCGCAGCTGTTACTAATCGTGGCGCAGTTCGTCCTGGTACTGCAGCGGTTGTAATTAAAACATCAGCTGCTGCAATATATGGGGTAAGTAATTCTCGTTGTTTGTTAGAACGCTCTTCAGTCATCTCTCTGGCGTAACCACCAGCACCTTCTAATGCTTCAAGTTCTAAAGTAATAAATTTTGCACCCATTGACCTAACCTCATCAGCTGAGGCTGGTCTAACATCATAAGCTGATACAACTGCGCCTAATCTTTTAGCAGTGGCAATTGCTTGCAGTCCAGCAACTCCTGCTCCTAAGACAATTACTTTTGCTGGGGTAATAGTGCCAGCCGCAGTCATAAGTAGTGGGAAAAACTTTGGTGATAACTCAGCTGCAACTAAAGATGCTTTATAGCCAGCACATAATGCTTGTGAGGTAAGGGCATCCATTGATTGCGCTCTAGAGATTCTTGGCACCATTTCAAGCGAAATCGCAGTAACCCCGGCAGAAATAGCAGCCTCAATTGAATCAGCATAGGTAGTTGGGGATAAAAAAGAGATTGTAATTGCACCTTTTTTAAGTGTTTTCATCTGCGCAGGATTTAAGGGCTGAACAGATAGAACTACATCAGCATCTGTCATTACACCAGTTGACTTAACCTGAGCCCCAACATCACTAAATTGTTTATCTGAATATTGCGCAGCAACTCCTGCGCCAGTTTCAATAACAACTTCAAGGCCTGCTTTTGTGAGTTTTGAAATGATGTCAGGGACTAACGCCACACGTTTTTCACCTGATTTAATTTCTCTTGGAACGGCAATACGCATTTGCTAACTTTACCTAACCCTCACCCTATTTATTACCTTTTAAATCACCTCTAGTTAGATGGTATAGCAGGGCTTGAATAGTTGTTCGGCGATGAAATGCCTGACGCCAAACTACTGATTTTGGCCCATCTATTACATCAGCCGCTACCTCTTCACCACGATGTGCTGGTAGGCAGTGCATAAATATTGAATCCTTTGTGGTCAATCTCATTAAATCATTTGTGACTGCGAAGGGTGCAAGAGCGGATGTTTTTTCAGTCCGATCTGCCTCTGAATCTCCCATGGACATCCAAACATCTGTATAGATAACACTTGCATCTTTTGCAGCAGCTTTTGGATCAGTTATTACTTCAATTTTTGCGCCAGATTTTTTGGCTATTTTATTTGCTTGATCAACAACTGATGACTTTGGCGCCCACTTTCCAGCAGGAGTTGCTACAACAATGTGTGCTCCCATGGTAGCTCCCATAATTAACCAAGCATTTGCAACATTATTACCATCTCCAATATAAACGAACTTACGTTTTTTAACATCTTTTCCAAAATGTTCTCTAATCGTTAACCAATCGGCGAGTAACTGAGTTGGGTGATCATCATCTGTAAGTGCATTAATTACTGGGATACTCGCGTATTTACCTAACTCATCAACATCTGATTGTGCAAAGGTTCGCACAATTAAAGTGCTACAAAATCCTGAAATAATTTTTGCAGTATCTGAGATAGTTTCCCCTCGACCTATTTGTAGATCATCACCTCTTAAAAAAATTGGTGTTCCACCAAGGTGTGCTACGGCAGTTTCTGAGGCCAACCTGGTTCTAGTTGAGGACTTAGTCATGTAAATAGCAACTGTCTTCCTAGCTAAGCTTTTTTTAGCCGACAGCGGTTTGTCGGCAAACTTACTTGCCGTTGCTAGTAGTAACTCAATATCAGATACAGAAAGATCTGAGGTACGTAGAAGGTCCTTCAGTGGCTGACTCATTGGTAAATGGTAGGCGATAAAATCTGATTAAGATTTACCCATGGGTTTCCTAGATGATTTACGCGGTAAATCAAGTAAAGGTGGAGTGCTTGAGAAGGAGTTGCTTTCGAGCACTGAAGATGGTGATCATGAGCGATTCTCACATTATGTAGACAAGAGCAAGATCACTGAGTCTGCTGTTACTGGTAAAGCAGTTCGTGCGTTGTGTGGAAAGAAATGGATTCCAAACCGTGATCCGCAAAAGTTTCCAATATGTCCAACATGTAAAGAAATTTTTGCGCGCTTAAAGTAAATTCTCAGATAAAACCGATACCCTAAAATTCATGGGATCGCGTAAAATTTTAATAATATCTACTGCGCTTTCCTTTCTGCTCTCAACACTTTCACCAGCAAGTGCTAATAATCCACCAAGAAAAATACTTTCTGGCTGGCTACCTGATTATTCTTTATCAAGAAATCTGCCAACTGTTGAGGGTAATTTAGATTTAATCAGAGACATTTCACCATTTTGGTATGGCTTAACTGGCGAGAGTTCTATTAAGGATAAGTACGCCCTTGGAAAGTACACCACGCCAAAAGAGCAAATAATTGCAAGATTAAAAGCAAATGGAATATTACTGCTACCAACTATTACTGACAATAATAAAAAGTTTGTGCTAGCAAGTCTTTTAGCAAACCCAACCTCAAGAAATAACATTGTTCAAACAATAAAGTCATTAGTACTCAAGTATAATTACGATGGTATTGATTTA
>JAQCGQ010000025.1 GCA_027730465.1 Actinomycetota bacterium
AAATGACTAAAACCGCAGTTAAGGCAAAACCACATCTGATCGCCCTTACCCTTGGGCTAATTCTTTCCACTACCTCAGTGATTACCGCAGCTGAGGCGGCCAAAATTAAAAATGGTGTGGCATGTAAAAAATCGGGGCAAAAGACTAAAACTGGAAAGAAAAATTATGTCTGTGGCAAAAACCCATATGTAAAACCAACAAAATTGACCTGGATGCTAACTAGCTGCCCACAAGCATATGATCTATATGTTGAGGCAAAGGATCAATACGGGATTTTTAAAGATATTCTCTCCGCTTCCCCTGAAGGGATTGCAGAGCTTGAAAATCTTCAAAAGAGTATGGACTCTCTAGACACCCTAATGAAGAAAAAGGTTTGCAAAAAGGGTAAATAAAGCTCTTTAATCCCTACCCCCGCTATAACTGTAGTTGAAAAGCATCTGTTCAAATAGGGATAAGATGCGCCCTTGGTGTAATAGAAAATACGCCTAAATGAATGGGGCCTTTAGCTCAGTCGGTAGAGCAACAGACTTTTAATCTGTGGGTCGTCGGTTCGATCCCGACAGGGCCCACAATATTGATGTCCGATTTGTCCTTAAGCCGCGACAAATAAGGGCCAAGTGCGTAGAGGTGAATAGAGGCAGCGACGGTTGGCTCTGTAAGACAAAACCGGTTAAAGCAAGGGGCAAAACAAAATGGCATTTAAGGCCAAGAAATCCAAGGCAGTTGGGTCTTCAACTCCTGCATCCTGGAGCGTTGCCCAATTTTCATCCTTTTACACACTAAACCGATCTGAGCTTATTGCCCATGCCAATCGGATTGTAAAGGATAAGGCAAAGGCTGAAGAGATCACCCAGGAAGCCCTAGTGAAATTCATGCTAGCCGCCCCTGAACTATCTAGTGACTCACACGCTCTTTCCTATCTACACCGCACAATTGAAAACCTCTGTATTGATCTATTTAGAGCAGAAAACCGTAGGCCAAATTTGGTTGCCCTAGATGATGCAACCGCTGAGGTTGAATCAACCTGGCAGGTTTCTGGCGATCACTCAGTTGCAATATCAGCAGCCGAGGATGCAGCAATTATTCGCCAAGCATTATCACTTTTATCTCCAGCAGAGCGAGCTGCTCTTGTGATGTGGGAGGTTGAAGGTAGATCTACCAAAGAGATTGCAAAGGAGCTTGGAATTAAAGAGTCTGCTGTTCGCCACACAGTTTCCAGGGCCCGTGCATCATTACGTAAGGTTCTATCCGAGCTTGTTATTGATGAGGCTCGTGGTCTAACTGCACTAGATCTTTTGTCCACCACATATAAAAAGGCGGCAGAGATCGCCGGTAAATCATCAAAGATTGCCCTCACATTTATTCTTGTTTTAACCGCTTTCCTTGGTCTTAACTCATTAACTGGTAATGAACCAAATACATCATTAATTACAACCTCTTCATCTCAGGTAAATTCAAATCAAGATATGCCCCTTGCACCTGAAGCACCACTTGTGGTTGAACAACCAGTAATTAAATCCGTAGAAGTGATTAAACCGGTGAATGTTAAGAACTCAATCTCTACCGAAGAGTACGCAGACCACATGCAACTTTCATTAAATCAACTTGCGACTGTGACTCTAATGCTCCAGGTATTAGAGCAAGCAGATGGTGGGCCAGCGCCTACCGAATAACTAGATTTCCATCTCCTGGCGGCATTACACGTGTGTGCCACAAGGAAATGGAATTAGAAGATCCAAAAGATCTTCGAGCCAGAGTTAGGAAATTCCTGATTCTGACTAACGAAAGGAAACAAATGTCGAAAACGACACTACGCAAGCGTATTTCGCTTGTTGCAGTTACGGCACTTACAGCAGGAGTTCTTTCTGTTGTTGCTGCACCTGCAGCAAACGCTAATATCAACGAACAAAACACAATAATGATCGCAGCTGGAGGTGGGTTAAAGGTTGGTACTGGAAGTAATACTTCTGGTGCAACAACTACATCCGCATCTGCCGCTGCAAGAAGCCTTGGGTTGTTATATAAAGATGCATCTACTACAACTGCTCAAACTGCAACCGTTTTAGCTGGTGGCGCTTTAGTTTTGATTGGATTTGAAACAGCAGCCACATCTCAAGCGTTTTCAGCTACAGGCGGATCCTTCTCAACACCTGTGGGTGGCGGCGGTGAGCAAGCTGCTACAACCGTTGAGTACGGCTCAGGAAATAGTTCAGTAATGCTTTCTAGCACAAACGCAACAGCTGTTGCTGTTAGATGGGCTGCACCTACAACTGCTGGTACTTACACCCTCAGTTTGAGTGTAAGCACAGCCACAACAAATTTCACTACTCTTGCTACTAAGGGTGATGGAACTGTTCGTGGAAATGTTACTGTAACGGTCGCTGCAGCATCATCTGGTGGCGCATATAGTGCTGCAAATAGTGCTTGCTACCGAGCTGACTCCAGCACGGCAGTAACAGCAGATTCATCCACCGACTTACAGAATGGAGCCTCTGCATACATTCAATTAAATTTGAATGATGCATATGGTACAGATTTAGATAATGGCAACATTGTTGCTACTGCAACAAATGGTGGTCTGATATCAATTGGTACCGGTAGCCAATCTGTAGGAACTGCTTCAACTGTGGTTGCTTACGATAACGGTGCTTCTGCTGGTGATACCTATGGAACAGTGCGTTTGAGTCAACCAACAGCTGGTGCACCACTTACTTCAACCGTAACTATTACCTACAATGGCACTACTGTCTGTACTAAGACAGTAACTATTTCAGGTGCTGCAGATTCGATGACTATCGGATTTCTTGGATCAGGTGACCTAGGCACCGGTACTGCTAGTGCATACTGGTTAGCCAATGAAACAGGTGTTGCAACTGGTCGTACTGCTGGACATTATCTTGTAGCACTTAAAGATAGTGCTGGAAATATTGTTAACCCAGCATCTACTGATTCATTCTCAATGGACTCTGCCACCACAACAACAACTGTTACTGGGTTAACAGTTGCTATTGGAGATAGGGCCACATCAACTGCCTACTCAGCAACTGATGTACACAGCTGGACCCCAGGTACCTTTACCTGCGGATCTACTGCTGGATCATCAAAGGTGAAGTTAAAACACCTCACTAGTACTACCGGCAAAGTTGTGTCTGGCGAGTTCACAGCACGTTGTGCTGATGGACCAGCTACATATACAGCTTCTTTTGACAAAGCTTCATATGTTCAAGGAGAGATTGCGACCTTGACTGTTAAATTCTTTGACTCAAAGGGAAATCCTGCAAATAGCACCGACGCAATTGGAGCGCTTACTGACACCGTTTCAATGATGACAAGAGTCACTGGCGTAGGCGATGCAAATACAAGAGCTAAAGCAGATGGAACTAGGACCTGGACGTACACAGTTGGTACCACAACTGGGTTAACTGCAGGTGCATACAATGGCCTAATTTCGTTCGCAGGTCTAGCTGCACTAGGTGGCACTACACAAACCGTTACTTACAAAGTAAGTTCTGGTGGCGATACAACAACAAACGCTGATGTTCTGAAGTCAATAGTTGCGTTAATCGCATCAATTAACAAGCAGATCCGTGCGCTACAGAAGTTGATCCTAAAGAGGTAAGTACTACTCCGTAGGTAAACTTCTAACTAAATTAGGCCCCTCCTCAATGGAGGGGCCTAATTTTTGTTTCCCTCAATTTTTTCAGTTAAAATAAGGGAGAGTAGCGAATTGTTGCGACCCAAATAACGGCATTACATAAACGTGGATGAGATATGTGGATGAGATATATTGACTACACAAAGAATGGGGTGTGCGAGTGAAGTCTGAAATAAGTTTTATGCGTTCTATTGTTGCAGCAGTCACTTTAATTACCTTAATACTCACCCCATGGGTTAATTCAGATTCATTAATCATCCCAAAAATTATAATCCTTTTCTTTATCGGAATGTTTTTTTTACCACAAGTATTATTAAATTTCAGACATTATTTGAGTAACATGTGGCTAAAAATAATATTTTTCTTGGCACTTTTATTTTTAATTCAAATGATAATTGCAATTGTTTTAAGTAGTGCACCATTTGAACAACAATTATATGGAAGAACTGGGCGAGGCCTAGGATTTATCACCTTTTTTTCATTAATAGTAATATTACTTGCTACCTCTTTATTCACTAATATCAATCAAATAAGATTAATTTTATTCGGTGCCATTTTTTCTACAATTTTGACTTCAATTTATGCAATTTGTCAAAATTTTGGTTTAGATATTTTTGAATGGAATACAAGAACTAATGGAATTATTGGCACATTAGGTAATCCAAATTTTCAATCTTCAATAGCAGCATTTGCACTAGTACCTTCGATATTCTATTTAAAATCGCACAAGAAACGTAACCTCTTTATCTCCTTTTTATTTGGATCAATTTTATTAGTTGTGATTTATTTTAGTCAGTCGACCCAAGGGTATATTTCAGTAATGTTAGCTATTTTTATATATTTAATATTGATTATTTACTATAAGAGTAAATCGCTCTTTAAAGTTTTATCTGCACTATTTTTCAGCGTATTTGTTTGTATTATTTTAGGAATGGTGAATCAAGGCCCACTGGCTGATTTCTTATACAAATATTCAGTAAAGTCCCGTGCTGAAATGTGGCGCACAGCGATTGCGAGTGCTAACGATAATCCCTTTTTTGGAGTTGGCTTGGACTCTTTTGTGGATTGGTCTAGATTTTATACTTCCGCCAGTGATGCTGAGGGTGTGAATGAATTTATTGACAGTGCTCACAATTATTTCTTAGATTTAGCCACATTTGGTGGTTATCCTTTAGCAGTTATATATTTTTTGATTGTAATCTTAACTCTTGCATCATTTCTCACTATATTTAGAAAAAACGAATTTAATAAAGAGATTGCAAGTTTATTTTGTATGTGGACAGTTCTACAAGCTCAGTCATTGATTAGCCCTATAAACATTGTGCTTATAACATGGAGCTTTTTGATCTGTGGAGCAGTTATAGGGGTAGCTTCTAAAGGAGGTATCCAGGGTTTAAGGCAAGAAGGTTTTCAGTTCCGAAAGTCTGATTTTTCGAGACCATTTAGTATATTGTTGGCATCTTTTTCTCTAATGATCACCTACCCTTACTTTAACGTGGACAGAATGCAGTTAGACTCATTAAATACTAGAAACGCCAACTTAGCGATAAAATCAGCAAAGGCTTTTCCAGAATCAGTGGTCAGATATCAGAGGATAGGGTTAGAACTTTTAAACTCTGGCTTATTAGATCAATCTTTGGATGTTGCCAGATCTGCCGTTGAGTTTAATCCAAGGGCAATTTCAGGATGGGCTTTAATACTGGCAAATGAAAGAGCACCGCTTACTGAAAAAATTAAGGCTCAAACTGAAATTCTGCGATTGGATCCATTCAATGATGAGATAAGAGATCTTAAGCTCACGGCACCTTAATCGAGCAGATCAAACCTTTACTATTAAGAAGGAGCTACTATAAAAATTTCAATAATTGGCCAAGGATATGTGGGGCAGAGTTTGGCTATTGCGGCTGCCAACGCAGGTCACATAGTACTGGGCTATGATGTTAATCCAGATCTTATAAATCAACTAGTAGATGGTAAGAGCTACGTGCCTGGAGTTAACTCTAACGTTTTATTTGAACTTCAAAAAAACGGCAATTTTACTCCAACTACCAATGCCCAATTAATTTCTAACTCTGAGATAGTTATAATCGCAGTCCCAACACCATTGGATGTAAATAGACAGCCAGACCTGTCATTTGTATTTAGTGCATGTAAAGTAATCGTAGAAAATTGTCATTCAGGTACTTTGATAATTAATGAAAGCACTTCTTACCCAGGAACCTTAAGAAATATTATAGTGCCAACGGTTGAAAAAGCAGAAAAAAAAGAATTCATGTTTGCCTCAGCACCTGAACGTGTTGATCCAGGAAACTCCAATTGGAATATTAGCAATACTCCTAGGGTAATCGCGGGGCTAAGTGCAGAGGCTACCTCAAAAGCAATTCAATTTTATTCAACTTTCTGTAGTAGTTTATATCAAGTTTCATCGCCAGAAATCGCTGAAGCTTCAAAATTATTTGAGAACACATTTCGTCAAATAAATATATCGTTAGTTAATGAATTTTCAATAATGTCAAGAGCTCTAGGTTTTTCTGCTCATGAAGCTATAAAAGCGGCATCAACTAAACCATTTGGGTTTATGCCGTTTTTTCCGAGCATTGGTGTTGGGGGGCACTGCATACCTGTCGATCCAATATATTTAAGTCATATTGCCGAGAGTGTTGGGATTGAACCTAAATTTATTAAACTTGCAAATTCTACGAATCTTAATAGGCCGAGTGTTGTTGCACGCCAGATTAATAATTTTATTCAAGGCGGTTTATCTGGGAAGAGGATTCAAATCGCAGGAATTGCTTATAAACCTGGCGTACCTGATATGCGAGAGTCTCCGGTTCTGTATATGATCAAAGAATTAGAGAAATTAGGAGGAGAAGTGATTTGGTGTGATCCACTTGTTAGTGAATATAATGGGGAAAAAAGTACTCCACTCACACTAGACATTGATTTAGGTTTAATTATTACACCACACGAAGAATTTGATTTTTCTATTTGGAAAAATAGTAAGATTCAAGTCTTAGATCTATCACCAAATCTAATTAATTTTGGTTGGCCTAAGTTTCTCTAGAAATATTTTTTGCGATATCAGTAATTATATGATTTAAATTTCGTTGGGGAACCCATTTTATGAATTTCGAAATTTTATCAATATTAGGAACTCGTTTTTTCATATCTTCAAAGCCTAAATCATATGCTTTATTGTAGGGTATTAATTTAATCGTCGACTTAGCATTTAATTCCTTTATAATTTTTTCGGCCAGATTATAAATTGATATTTCTTCAACTCCACCAATATTAAAAACTTCACCAATCGTAAGATTTGAGGCAGCTAGGTCCAAAATCGCTTTTAAAGTATCGTAAATATGGCAAAAAACCCTAGTCTGCTGGCCGTCACCATAAACTTCTAAGGGCTGATTATTTATTGCAGCTTTTATAAACCTAGGAATTACCATTCCATACTGTCCGCTCTGCCTTGGACCCACTGTATTAAAAAACCTAATAGTTGTAACTCTCAAGTTACTGGCTAGGAATAAAGCATGAGCTATAGCTTCCTCGAGTGCTTTTGAATCAGCATAGGACCAACGAAGCTTTTGTGGGGATCCAATAATTCGATCATCATCTTCAGATAATGAGTTACTTTCATTTTTACCATAAATCTCTGAGGTACTTGCAATAATAATTCTCTTGTCATATTTTAAGGCAGCATTTAATACAATTTCAGATCCAGCAAAATTAGTAGATATAGATTGAGGATTGTATGAACTCCTACTGCAGCAGCCATATGTAATACTAAGTCGGCTTGCTCGATTAACGTCTCAACCCGTTTTTGATCTCTAATATCTCCTTTATTGATCTGAATCCTGTTTTTTATATGTTCAATATTTACTAATGATCCTGTACTTAAATTATCTAAAATACTTACTTGATCGCCTTGAGCCAAATAAGCATCTGCAAGGTGTGAGCCTATAAACCCCGCTCCGCCAGTTATGAATACTTTCATTCGGTTATTCTAGTCTAAGAGGCAAAATCCTTTCGCTTTTTTGGCGGCTAGTTTAAATCTACCTAGAGCGCTCCAATAGAGTGTGGCAGTGGAAACTACTAGCGGATTTACGCCAACCCAGCTTCTCGAAGAAGAGCAGATTCTTACATTGCCATCCTTAGAAATTTCAGATGCATTAGAAATTGGTGAAATAGCTAAATTACTCAGTGTTAAAAGAAATTTACCGGTTGCTATTGAAGTTAGGCTTGATAATTGGATTGTCTATCACGCCTCCCTGCCCGGAAGTAAGCCAGAGAATGATTGGTGGATAGCTCGTAAAGCAAGAGTTGTCATGCTTAAGCACCACTCAACATTGTATGAAAGAGTAAGTGCAGTGGAGCGCGGGGTTGATTGGCACAAAGAAAACAACTTATCTGATGAAACCCATGCTATTAATGGTGGTGGATTGCCGTTGATTATAAGGGATAAAGGATTTGTTGGTGTTTTGTTAATAAGTGGATTACCACAGGTAGAAGATCACTTACTTGGGGTTGAGGTGTTAACTGAGTTTCTAGCTCGTAAAGGTGAATTACTTTGAGTAATCAGGTTTGGGTTTGTGGTGAAGTGTTAATTGATTTAATTCCAGATGGTACAGAGCGCAAGGCGGTAGTTGGTGGGGGTCCTGCTAATACTGCAAAGGCATTAGCAAAGCTCGGCATTGACACCCAGTTTATTGATGGCATATCAACTGATAAGTATGGTCAGATGGCATTAAAACAATTACATAAAGATGGCGTACTACTTAATTTTGTTAAGTTTTCAGATAAGCCAACCTGTTTAGCGATTGTTTCATTAAACAAGAAAGGCGGGGCATCATATGAGTTTGTTATTGAAGGAACAGCAACCTTTGATTTCTCTATTACCTGGCTGCCAGATCCAGTTGCAAATAAACCATCTCTACTTCATATCGGCACATTAGTTACTGCGATAGAGCCGGCAGCTAGCGTTTTATTTGAGTGGGCTAAACAGGTAGCAAAGGTTTCACCAATTGTATTTGATCCAAATATAAGGCCAGCGGTAATGAGTGATCGGGCTGAGTATGTAAAGCAGGTAGAAAGATGGGTATCAATCTCATCATCCGTTAAGGTAAGTGATGATGATATTTACTGGCTATACCCTGAAGTTGAGTTAGATCTGGTAGCAAATAATTGGCTTGCTATGGGGCCAGAGTTAGTTGTAGTCACATTTGGTGATAAGGGCTTAACTGGATATCGAAAAAATGAAAAGGTAGCGGTAGATGCTAAAAAGGTAGTTGTGGCAGATACGGTAGG
>JAQCGQ010000026.1 GCA_027730465.1 Actinomycetota bacterium
GCTGTATTAAATAGAGATAGGCAGGCCAGTAGTGAAATGATAGACAGAGTTTTCATACGGTGATTTAATCATATTAAACTTAAAAATAGGTTAGAAACCTCCAGATTTACTCTCACTACCTATTGTTATTCATATTTAGAGAGGTCTAGCCTTCTTATATGTATCAGCACGGGATTAAGAGCACACTTAAAGCTGGCTCAATAGTCTTTGGTGCATCTGCGCTATTTCTTCTTATCGCACCAGCCTTATTTCTAGATCTACTAGGCGCTGATGATTCAAATCAAATGATCTGGGCAATGCGAATGATTGCAATCACCTTGCTCGCTCTGGCTGGAAATATGTGGCAGAACTCAAAGTTAAATACTGCTGCATCATTAGGCTTTGTTGGCAGAGTGATGTTCATCGCAGCAGCAGGTCTTGGCTTCTTAACAATCTTTATTCCGAATGAATTAACCCCCTTTGCTATTGCATATGCAATTATCGGCTTTAGCTTTTCTATCTCATACCTCATAAATCTAATAAGAAAGTAAGGCAAGCACCTACTATTGCCCTATGCGGGCAAAGATTAAAAATGGCTTTGAGCCAAAAATCTGTGTTACATGTGGCCTAGCTTTTGAGTGGCGGAAAAAATGGGCAAAGAATTGGGAGCAGGTTAAGTACTGCAGTAAACGGTGTTCGGGTAAAAAATGAAGCAAATTATTTATGTCAGCCATGATCAACTAAATTCAAAGTATGGCGCGCTAAAAAACGCTGATCCAAAAAATGATCTAATTGTTTTAGTTGAAAGTGCTCGAATGGTTACTGGTGATCATTGGAACAAGATAAGGCTCTATTTTCTTATCTCAAGTGCGCACCATTTCGCCCAAGAACTAAAAGATGCTGGTTTTAAGGTTATCTATCAAAAAGCTGCCACAACTGTTGATGGCTTAAAAATGATACAAAGTGAGTATAAAAATTTGCCAATCATCTCATGTACGCCTTCATCTTATAGATTACACAAATCATTATCGGATTTTGGCGTTAAGTTTGTTGAAAATGATTTCTTTTTAACACCTAAATCATTATTTGAAGAGTGGGCAGGTAAACAAAAAAGCTATCTGATGGAGTCCTTTTATAGAAGCCAGCGAGTTAGGCTAAATATCTTGATAGAAAAAGGTAAACCAGTAGGTGGGGCTTGGAACTTTGATAAAGAAAATCGCTCACCTCTGCCGAAAGGTTATAAATTTCCGCCATATCTTGAACATAAGCTAGATGAGATTGATCTAAAAGTTGCTAAAGAGTTAGGGATCAACGCAGTTACTACCTGGGGTACAAGTAGGGCAGCAGCTCTAAAAGCATTAAAGAATTTCTTGGAGAAACACTTTAAATCCTTCGGTCCTTATGAGGATGCAATGACAAGTGATAATTGGGCACTTCATCATTCACTACTTAGTCCTTATATAAATAACGGCCTACTTCACCCAAGTGAGGTAGTAGATGCAGCTGTTAAAAGATTTGAAAAAGGTGATATTCCAATTGCCTCAGCTGAAGGATTTATCCGCCAGATTATTGGCTGGCGTGAATATGTAAATGGGATGTATTGGTATTTAGGTGAGGATTACAACGAAGGTAATCATTTAAACGCAAAACGGGACTTACTACCACTATTTACTAACCCTGATAAAACAAAAATGAATTGCATTAAAACTACCGTGTCAGATATTAATCAGCGTGCTTGGGTTGCTCATATTCCCCGGCTTATGTTGCTTAGTAACTTAGCTTTAATTACTGGAACTAACCCGCAGCAGTTTTTGCAGTGGATGAGGCAGGTATTTATCGATGCAAGTGATTGGGTGATGGTGCCAAATGTAATTGGGATGGGTGTGCACGCAGATGATGGCGTGATGATGACAAAGCCATACGCCGCAGGTGGTGCTTACATCTCAAAGATGAGTAATTACTGCAAAGGTTGTTTTTATGACCCAAAGCTTAGAGTTGGTGAGAATGCCTGCCCCTTTACAACTTTATATTGGGACTTTCTAGATCGAAATTTAGAGGAGTTTCGCGGTAATCATCGAATGAGTCAGCAATTATTTGGAATTAATAGACTTAAAGATATGCCCGAGGTTAGACAGCGAGCAGCTAAGGTTCTTGCAGGATTAGAAAAGGGTGAGATTTAAAATGAAGAATTTACTCTCCGTAACTGGAATCGGTTTGGTTTTTATCTATGCAATAGGTTCTAGTCTCTGGGTAAACACACGAGATAATTGGTATCGATCATTAAATGCTCCCGCCTGGCAACCACCTGATTTTATCTTTGGCGTAATCTGGCCATATAACTTTGTTGTATTAGGGATTGCTGCATATATTGTGTCAAATAGATTAAGTACTCCTAAAGCTCTTATCTATCTCTCATTATTTGCAATCTCTATTATTTGTGCTTTGACTTGGGCTTATCAGTTCTATCGTCCCCACAATTTAGTAGCAGCCTCAATAGCACTTGCACTAGTAGCTTTGTTTACTCTTCCAATGATGTTTTTTATCTATCAAGCATCTGTTTATCTCTTTATTTGCGTTATTCCATATCAACTCTGGGTAATTACTGCCAGCACTCTAAGCTATCAATATTCAAAGCTTAATTAAGAATCTTTTGCCCCACGCACTTTTTTAAGATTTTAACTATCGCATCTTTTTCAGGTTGTGTTACCCAAAGACCATACTTTGCTTTAACTGCAACCTGTCTTGAGACATAATCACAGCGATAGCTTTTAAGTGGTGGCAGCCAGGTAGCAGCATCACCATCACCTTTTTGGCGATTGAGTGAGAAATCAACTGCGAGTAAATTAAGTGGATCATTTGCAATCTGCTGGCGCTTTGTTTTATCAAAGTAGGCCGCCCCAGTTTGCCAAGCATTAGATAGAGCCACTACATGATCAATATCAATAGTTGATTTAGTGCTACTAAATGTAATTATTTTGCCACTATATGGATCAAGTAATGATCCTGTAAATACCTTGCAATCTCTGGTGCCAACTTTAAAAACTAAGGCTGTTAGATCTCGCTTTAATGTGTCGTTTCTAGCATCACAACCATTGCGATCAAGATCTGACCAGTGGGTGAATTGGGCGCGGGTATAGCCGGTCTTAGCCGCTCGTCCTTTAACAGATAATGAGTTTAAAACTGTTAACGCATCATCACTTGGCGCAGCACTCACCTGCAATGGGATGCAGGTGAGAAGTAGGCTAAGTAGAACTATCCGTCTCATGCAGCAATACTCTAAGTAATGCTTGCTTAAAGCAAGTATTTATACTGTAAAACTACCGAGAGTTTTATCGGCTGCATTTATGAACATAATTACATCAATTATTGCGGTAATCATTAGTGCTTTAAAGATGATTTTATTTGGGGCAACTGAGGTGATAAGTGCAAAAACTAAACCAATTATCAAAAGCGGCAAATTTGAATTAGCACTATGAAGAATGAAGGTAGCTGTAATTAGTAAGAGGCTAGTTACTAATCTTGAGCCCTTCTTACCAATGTGCTGAGGTAAACCTTTAATTTTTGACTCTAAATCTTGATCAAGATCTTTAAGCACATTTGCAAAGTGGGCCGCCACACCTATTAAAGCCGCTGTGCTGATATACCAAAGTGGTGGTGGGCGATCTGTTGCCAGCACAACACATGAAACCAAAGCAGAAAATGCGAGAGCGTATGGAATGGGTGAGAGCAGGGTAGATTTAAAGAAAAAGTTGTAGCTAACTCCCATGCCAACTCCAAATAAATACACAAGGCCACCTTTAAGGCCAAGAGGGCCAAGGATGTTTATCAAAACTGTAAAGGGTGCAACAATTTTTATGGCTGTGCGTAATTTAGTAGTAGTAATTTGCCCACTAACTAGTGGTTTAGCCATTCGCTTATGTTTTAGATCATCTGAGAAATCATTTAAATCATTGGTAAAACCAACTAGGAGTTGGCCAAGAAATACGCCGAAAGCAATTACAAGTGCTGGCCCTTCCCACCAAAGTGTTGTGGCAAGAAGGTAGGAGACAGTTGTAACTGCCATAGTTGGACCAAAATGTGAAGCTTTAAGTAAAGCTAGCAAACTATCTCTTGCCAATCGCCTTCTTTAAGTCCAAGTACTCACCGCATTTTAATCCACAAAGTTTTTCTAACTTCACTAGATTCTTTTTTGCAGCGGATACCTTATTAGTTAATACAAATAACTCGCCTTGATACTCAAGGGCGCCAAGATGATTAGGGTTTATCTTTAGTGCTTTTTTATAGTATGCATTAGCTGGCTTATATTGCTTCAGTTTTCTAGAACTATAACCTAGCAAGTTGTTAACATCAGCATTATTCTTAAACTCTGAATCAATTATCTTAAGAGCTGAAAGAGCCTGCTTAAAATTATTTGCATTAAGTAAAGTAGTCACTTTAGCTAACTCACTATTAACTGTTTTAACAGCTGCTGGGGTTGGAGTTGGCGCAGCCTGAGTTGGAGTTGGTGTTGGCGTTGGTGTTGCAACTGGAGCTGGGGCCGGGGCGGATCCACCGCCAGTATTTGCAGCATTTGCAGAAGAAGTCATAGCAAGAAGTAGAGTGATAATTAATGTTAGGCGCATGAGAAAATATTACACTTATTAAATTACAAAGTTAACAAGCTTTGGTGTAACTGTGATCACTTTCTTAACCGTAACACCTGATAATGCAGATTTAATCTCAGAGTTTTCTGTGGCAAGTTTTTCTAACTCTTCTTTACTCACATTAGAGGAAACTTCAATACGATCCTTAATCTTGCCATTCACCTGCAAGATTGCAATCACATTATCTGCGCCAAGTAATGACTTATCTATAACTGGCCAGCCAGCTTTAGCGATTGCAGGTTTATGGCCTAAGCACTCCCACATCTCCTCAGCTGTGTATGGAGCAACTAGAGAAAGTGATAATGCAATTGCCTCTGCTGCCTCACGTACTGCTGCATCATTAGCGCCACATCCTGAATCAATCGCTTTACGAGTGGCGTTGACCAATTCCATAATTCTGGCAATTACAACATTAAATCTAAAAGATTCGACTGCTAATTCAATATCTGATATCGCCTTGTGAGTTATCTTCCTAAGCTCAAGATCGCCCTTCTTAAAATCAATTCCGGCTTTACTAGTTACATCCTGGCTAATTCGCCAGGCACGGTTTAGAAACTTTAATGATCCAGTAGGTGACACATCTGACCAATCAATATCATCTTCAGGTGGGCCAGCAAATACTAAAGAAACCCTAATTGCATCCACGCCATGTGTATCTAACTCATCTGATAATTTAACTAAATTGCCTCTGCTCTTACTCATAGCTGAACCATCTTTTAAAACCATTCCTTGATTTAATAATCTAGTAAATGGTTCAGTAAATGAGAGCATCCCAAGATCATGTAATACCTTGGTGAAAAAGCGAGAGTATAAAAGATGCAAGATCGCATGAGTTACACCGCCAACATATTGATCAACTGGAAGCCAGGTCTCTACCGCTTTTTGATTAAATGCAACATCATGATTATTAACTGATGTGTAACGAAGAAAATACCAAGATGAATCCATGAATGTATCCATCGTGTCAGCATCTCGCTTAGCCGGGGCGTTACATTTTGGGCATTTAACATTTACCCAATCAGATGCTGCTCCTAGTGGAGATGAACCCTTTGGTTTTAGATCTAATCCTTTAGCATCTGGTAACTCAACCGGTAGTTGATCTTGCGGCACTGGTACTAAGCCGCACTTTTCGCAGTGCACAATTGGAATTGGTGTTCCCCAAAAACGTTGGCGAGAAATTAACCAATCACGCAGACGATAATTTTTAGTTCCTTTACCAATTTTTTTGTCTTCAATCTCTTTAATAATTCTTGCAATCGCTTCATCTTTACCCAGGCCGGTAATTGATCCAGAGTTGATAACTTTGCCATCACCAGCTGTTGCAACACCTGAAATATTTGGATCCTCTTGGCCAGTATCAATTACTACCCGAACTGGCAGCTTCATAACTTTTGCAAAATCTAAATCTCGTTGATCATGGGCAGGAACAGCCATAATGGCGCCAGTTCCATAATCAGCTAATACATAATCTGATGCCCAAATTTGTATCTTCTCATTATTTACTGGATTAATCACATAGCGATTTAAAAATACACCGGTTTTAGCTCGATCAGTTGCTAGTCGGTCAATATCACTTGCTGCCTTAACAGTTTCTAAATACTTTTTAAACTCAGCCTCAACTGGTTGCCCTGCTACAAGTTTTGCTGCTAATTCAGAATCTGCAGCCACCACCATAAAAGTCGCGCCATATAAAGTGTCAGGTCTTGTGGTGTAAACAGTTATTTTCTGATCCATACCATCAACTGCGAACTCAACCTGCGCACCAGCTGATCTGCCAATCCAGTTTCTTTGCATTAGCAATACTTTTTCAGGCCAAGCACCTTCTAACTGATCCATATCATCTAGTAAACGATCGGCGTAATCAGTAATCTTTAAATACCATTGATTAAGCTTTTTCTTTGTTACAGCGCTATCACACCTCTCACACAAACCTGCAACTACTTGTTCATTTGCTAATACGGTTTGGCAATCAGGACACCAGTTAACTGCTGAATCTTTACGATATGCCAAACCTTTTTCAAACATTTTAAGAAATAACCATTGATTCCATTTGTAATACTCGGGATCACATGTGTGAAGGACTCGATCCCAATCAAATGAGCAGGCGTATCTGCGCATAGAGGCTTTTTGAACATCAATGTTTTCATACGTCCAAGCTCTTGGATCAGCAGCTCGTTTAATTGCAGCATTTTCTGCAGGCAAACCAAATGCATCCCATCCAATTGGATGCATAACGTTAAAACCTTTTTGAATCCAATACCTTGCTATTACATCCCCTAATGCATACGCCTCAGCATGGCCCATATGTAAATCACCTGATGGATAAGGGAACATATCTAAAATATATTTTTTAGGACGATCATCATCTGACTTACCTGATTTAAATGGTTCTAATTTGTCCCAAATCGGCAGCCACTTATCTTGAACCGCCTTAAAATCATAAGCCTGCGCCATAATTTTACTTCCAACTTACTTTGGTTAATTCTTCACTTACCGTCCATAAATTCTTCGCTAATACTTGATCATAAGCAAGTGCTTTTGCTCTGGTTAGTCTTGGAGTTCCGCGCGTCTCTAGAAACCCATTTTGCCCAATAAAACTAGCGCCGATTAAACCTGGGAAAACACAGGCGGCCAGCGTTGGCAGCGCTCCCTGTTTTGCAGGTTGGGCTAATACTTTATTAATTGCCATGGTTACTTTTTCCTCCATAGCAGCCCCACGCATTTGGGAGGCAACTGCTTGCAAGTTTGTGTCTGAGTAACCAGGATGAACTGCAATTGGAATAAATGACCAATTATTTGCAATTCTTAGTCGCTCAACTTCTGCTACAAATAAAAGATTAGCTAATTTAGTTGAACCATATACTGGCCATTTTTGATACTTACCAATTCCAAGACAGAGATTTCTAATGCTCTCAATACTATTATCGCCAAATTTTCCCATTTTATGAGCAAAGCTTGAAACTACAACTAGCCGGTCTTTAATCTGATTTTTAATAAGTCCTGCGAAGGCAAAATGTCCTAGGTGATTTGTGCCCATCTGAAGCTCAAATCCATCAACTGTTTTTGTAAATGGAGTTGCCATCACGCCTGCATTTAAAACTACAACATCAAATGCTTTATCAACTCTAGCCGCTGTTTTTTTTACTGAATCTAAATCTGTTAAATCCATCAGCAAATAATCAACTAACCCTGGGCCTATTTTTTTAATAGCATCTCTTGCCTTTTCAACACTTCGAGCAGTTATAACTACCTGAGCATTTCTTCTTGCTAACTCAGATGCAGCTGCTAAACCAATGCCTGAGGTAGCACCTGTTATTAAAAATCTTTTTCCAGTTAAATCTGGGATATCAGTGGCAGTCCAGTTATCTGGAATTGTTAATGTCTTTGACACCGAATCTCCTTAATTTCAAATAGTTTTATTAAGTGGAGCTGAGGGGATTTGAACCCCTGACCCCTTGCATGCCATGCAAGTGCGCTACCAGCTGCGCCACAGCCCCGCTATTTCAAACGAGTGCCAACCTTATCTAATTAACCGCATCATCTCCAAAGACAGGCTCAGGTAGTGAGCCAGCATTGTGTTCTGCTAAATACCATTTACTACCAGTGTGATGTTTAGTTAATTCCAACACTGACCAACATGCATTTGATAATCCGCCAATTACACCCCAATGCGGAATTGGCAACTTAAGAATCGAGCCTAGGACACTTCGTACTGTGCCACCATGGGTAACAAAAACAATTGTTCCAGAAAAGTTTTCAGTTTCTTTTTCAATTACTGCAACAGCTCGCTTTGCAACATCACTTCGTCTCTCACCAGTTACACCTGCTGGCTCATCACCGCCTTCATACCAACTAGCAAATAATTCACCATGAGATTCTCGATTCTCTGATGCGAGTTTGCCTTCCCATAAACCGCCATCTGTTTCCCTAATTCCTGGATTAATTTCAACCTTAATATCAGTTAAATGTGCAAGTGGTGCCGCTGTTTGCTGCGCACGGATTAGATCACTTGAAATTATCCGATTAGGCCTAAGCGCTGCTAAAACTTTAGCTGCTTCAGCCGCTTGGTATTGGCCTACCTTATTTAATGGAATATCTGAGTGACCTTGAAAACGATTTTGAGCATTCCAATCAGTTTGCCCATGGCGCCAAAGTACAATCCTGATTGATAATTCTAAATTTGCCATTATCTTTGAGCCTTTGCTAAATCCAATTCAATCTTTGGGCAATCATTCCAGAGTCGATCTAACATATAGTAATTGCGAAGCTCAACACTTTGAATATGAACTACTAAGTCGGTGTAATCAAGAAGTATCCAAGAGCCACTTCCCTCTTTAC
>JAQCGQ010000027.1 GCA_027730465.1 Actinomycetota bacterium
TCGGCCCGCGTTTAGCTCTTTCTCACGCCATGCTTGATTAAAAAAAGTTAAAGATAGGTTCGCACTTCCATCCGTGACAATTACCTCTAATATATTTTTACCATTAGCCCGTCGCAACTTTACTGCCTCAATTTCAGCCAAAATTGTGACTTCATCATCAGCTAATAAAGTTGAAATATCAGTTAACTCACCCCGCACCACATACCTTCTTGGATAATGGCGAAGTAGTTCATTAACGGTAGTCATCCCAAATGATTTTTCTAAAACATCAGCAGTTCGATCACCTACTATGTTTTGCAATCGGGTCACAAGGCTGGCCATAGTGGAAGTATCCAATGCCACCTGCTTTATCTCGCGTAATTACCCACCGGATTAGCCATTTAATACCCCTGCGAGGTAATCTTTCGCCTCTGATTAGTTCAATTAGGAAATAAAGGGAGTAAATAAAGTGTCTTCAGTATGTGATATCTGTGGCAAAGCCCCTAGCTTTGGCAATAACGTCTCCCACTCAAAGCGTGCTACTCGCCGTCGCTGGAATCCAAATATCCAAAAAATTCGAACACTAATCAATGGACAAACCAAACGCAAGAATGTTTGTGCCTCATGCCTTAAGGCAGGCAAAGTAAGTCGCTAACTAGAAGTGCTGATAACCAGTTTTTTTAAGTTCCACACTATCCAGTAGTAACTTTCCATCACCATTTTCAACGCTACCAATTTGGACGCCCAATTTACTACTCTCATTCTCTTTACCAACTGTTGCCAGGAAGAAATGATCCTCACCCCCAGTAAGAATCCAATCAAATACATCTTCATTTAATTCTTTTGCAAGCTCTGCAAGATCTTTAAAATCTGTAGCTTTTGAGATTAAATCCTTACTCAGATTAAAATTTACCACTGATGCAGTAGCTAGGTGGGAAGCATCAGTTGCCAATCCATCACTTACATCACACATTGAAGTTGCTACTCTTATTAATTCATCTGGTGCTACTAGTTTTGGATTTAAATGAGCCTCAACTACATACCTTGGTCTATCTAGATCCCTTTTTAATATCGCAAGTCCGGCAGCAGATAAACCGGTAAGTGATGATAAATAAATCAGATCTCCCACCCTTGCACCACTTCGAAGAATTGGTTGAGTAGATAACTCACCAAGTGCGGTAATACTTAAAGTCATCTTTTCAGATTTACTTAAATCACCACCTATAACGCTAACCTCAAACTTGTCGGCAACAAAGCGAATACCTCTAGCAAGCTCTGAAACTGTCTCACTATTATTTAATTCATTAATTCCAGCGGCCACTAATAAATATTTAGGAACAGCTCCCATAGCAAAGATGTCGGCAAGATTTGCTGTTGTTAGTTTTGCCCCTATTTGAAATGGTGTGGACCATTTTTTATTAAAGTGAATACCTTCAACTGCCATGTCTACAGTTGCGACTAATTTGTTATTTGAACTCTTTATCACCGCAGCATCGTCACCGATGCCTACTTGCACCTGGGTTTGAAAAGAGGTGTGAAATAGATCGCGTAAGCGCGCTATCAGCCCTGCTTCAGATTCAATCAATACCACTCCCCAATTAACTCGCTATAGGCTACCCTTTAATATCGCTTTAGTTCACGGCCGAACTTAAAGCAATAATTGAAAGGCTTCAAATGTCTGTTCAGGCTTACATTCTTATTCAAACTGAAGTTGGCAAGGCTTCTAGTGTTGCAAAATCTGTTTCTGCCATTGCTGGTGTAACTATCGCTGAAGGTGTTACCGGTCCATACGATGTGATCATGCGGGCAGAGTCTGCAAGCATGGAAGATCTAGGTCGCACAGTTTTAGCAAAAGTACAAGCAGTTGCTGGCATAACTAGAACTCTTACCTGCCCAGTTACTACTTTTTAATTTTTACTAACTATAAGCGGTCTAGCACTAGTACATTTAAGTAACTCGTTAAATGTCGTTGGATAAACCGCATGTGGATGCCCTGCTGCTGCCCAAACTATTTCGTAATCATTTAGTGCTTGATCAATAACTATTAACTTCGGCTGATTTATCCAACCAATAGGTGCAACTCCACCTATTGAAAATCCTGATTTTTCTTTCACATAATCAGCATCGACACGATCTAATTTATCCTCTGCTAATTGCAGTGCAACTAGCTCAGTATCAACGCGGTGCCGGCCTGATGTAATCACTAATAGCGGACTTTGATCAGGTAGTTTAAAAATAATAGATGAAGCTATCTGGCCAACTTCGATACCTAATGCCGCTGCTGCTTCAGCTGCACTCCTGGCACTATCTGCTAAAACTTTAATCTGTCCGCTCATACCATTACTTAATAAAGCTTGTTGAACTCGTTTAACAGCACTTTTTTCTAAAACGCTATCCATAAATTATCTCGTTACATGTATTAAACGTTTTTGAGCAGTCTCAATTAATTTAGTTATGAGTTGCTGATATGAAATGCCAGTTTTCTCAATTAATTTTGGATAGACGGAGGTTGGGGTAAAGCCAGGCATAGTATTTATTTCATTAATCACAATTTGCCCATCGTTTGAATAGAAGAAATCAATTCTGGCTAAACCTTCACACCCAACTGCATCAAATGCAAGTAAGGCCGCTTTTTGTATTTTTTCTTCAATACCTGCTGGTAGATCAGCTGGTGTTACAAGTTGCATAGAATTATCTAAATACTTAGCCTGAAAATCATAGAACTCATACTTATCTGAAATAACTATTTCTCCAACTGGTGATGTAGATAATTTGCTATCAGCTTGCAAGACTGCGCATTCAATTTCTTTTCCAATAATCGCCTGCTCAATTATTACCTTAGTATCAAAGGTGAGTGCGTGCTCAACAGCTGCAGCCAACTCTGATGCAGCTTTAACTTTTGTGGTGCCACGACTTGAGCCACTTCTGGCTGGTTTAACAAATAGAGGATATTTAAGGCTACTTGGCAGTTCAAATTTTGAAGATGTTACAACTGTGCCAGCAGCGACATTTAAACCGACAGATGAAAAAATAGGCTTCGCATAAGATTTATCCATACTCACTGCGCAAGCTAAAACACCTGAACCAACGTAGCGCTGTCCGATCATTTCAAATAATCCTTGAATAGTTCCATCTTCCCCATATGGCCCGTGCAAAATTGGGAATGCAACATCAATTGCTAAGTTTTTTCCGCCAGAAAATAGTCCTTGGCTAGTAACACTTATCTCCACCCCAGATTCTGGAACTACCGGTAGCACACCGTTTTGAATAATAAAACTGGTGTCTGCTGGTAAAAGAAGCCATTTACCTGATTTAGTAATTCCAATCAGTACTGGTTCAAATTTGCTGCGATCTATTGCACCAAGAATTCCATTTGCTGAAACACATGAAATTTCATGCTCGCTACTTTTCCCACCACAAATAATTCCAACTCGGACCTTACCCATTAAATTTCTGCCTTAATACTTACTTTCATTAATCTATCAACTGCATCCTTTGGATTTAATGTCCCAGCAACAACATCTGAAACTGCCTCGATTATTGGTGCTTCTACTCCTACTCGGTGTGCAAGCTCTAGCATTGCGCCAGCTGAATAAACACCCTCAACTGTTTTAACAACCTGAGCTCTCGCTTTAATAATTGAACCAGTTTTTCCTAATACCTCACCAAAGCTTCTGTTTCGTGACAAAGGTGATTGCGCACTTGCCACAAGATCCCCAATTCCTGCTAGGCCTAAGAAGGTAAGTGAATTAGCACCATAAGCCTCACCTAACTTTGCAACCTCAGCTAAGCCCCGAGTAATCATTAAACCTTGAGTATTCTCGCCATAGCCCATACCAACAGCAATACCAACAGCTAGTGCAATTACGCTTTTGGCTGCGCCGGCAAATTCGCAACCAATTAAGTCAGATGATGGATAGATTCTAAAGTAATTAGTTGAAAACATTTCAACCATTAAATCAATATTATTTTGATTTTCAGAGGCAGCAACTGCTCCTGCTGGCTGTCTCATAATGATTTCACTTGCTAAATTCGGTCCTGTAATTATCCCTAATCTTGATTGATCTACCAATAAAACGTCATGAACAACCTCGGTCATTCTAAATTGGGTTTCAACTTCTATACCTTTTAAAGTACTTATGACTGGTAGTTCCGCTGGGAAAAAACTCTTCCAACTTACTAAATTTTCTCGTAGAGTTTGAGCTGGGATTGCTAGCAAAATTACCTCAGCAAACTCAAGTGCAGCTTTAATATCAGTAGTAGCCTTTAATTCCCTTGGAAGATCTATTCCTTTTAAAAATCTTCGATTTGAATGGCGGCGATTTATTTCTCGCACTACTTTTTTATTACGCCCCCAAATTAAGACTTGCTGACCAGAATCAACCATCACCTGACCAAGTGTTGTTCCCCATGCTCCAGAACCTATGACAGCAACTTTTTTCATTTTATTTCCTTCTTAAAATTACCAGTTCGAGGTAGCTCTGACTTTTTTGGATCAAATACCTCAAGCGGTGCTTTCTCGCCTCGGATCTCTTCTAGTAATTTTGTAATTGCGCTCATGACATATGCAGTTGCCTCTTCAACTGCAACCGGATCCCCTGCCTTTCCATACCATTTAGAAAAATCTAGTGGTAACCCAGCTTGGATAATTACCTTCGTGCGTGGAAATAGCTTTAGCTTTTTTGAATATGCTGGCAAGTAGTATTGCGCGCCCCACTGCGCACAAGGAATAACTGGAACTTGCGTCAGAATTGCAAGGCGGGCAATTCCGGTCTTAGCTTTCATTGGCCAGTAATTAGCATCTCGAGTTAGTGTTCCTTCTGGGTAAACACCTAGTAAATGACCAGCTTTTAAAAAAGCAATTGCATGTTGAAGTGCATCTGAAGCAACACTGGTCTCGCGCTCAACTGGAATCTGCCCAGCACCAAGTAATACTCGCCCAATAATTGGTAATTTAAAAAGTGATGCCTTACCTAAATACCTTGGTGCCCTGCCATTGTCATATAAAAAATGGGTAAAAAGAAGTGGATCTACATATGATATGTGATTACAAACTGCAATTGCTGCCCCACTTTTTGGTAAATTCTCAACACCGCGCCAATCCCGCTTGGCAATTAGATTTAACAGCGGCCTAACTAAATTTGCACTAAATCGAAACCAACTAGTGACGCCTAATGGTTTTCCACTAGGGGGTGCGTAGGAAATTTTCAGATCAGTAGACACACTTAATTCTACGACTTTTAACGTTATTGGCCATAAATGAGCGTAAAAAGCGGGATCTCATCTCTGAGATCCCGCTAAATTAATATTACTTTTTAGCGACGCTTTGACTTCTTCGCTTTTCTAGCAGGCTTACGAGAAACTTTCTTTGCCTTTCCAGCTTTCTTAGCGGCCTTTACCGGCGCTACTTTTGCTGGTGGTGTTGGAGCAGGACCTAACTTACGGGCTCCTGAAATTACTTCTTTCAATCCTTTCGCAGCTAAGAAACGTACTTTCTTGCTTGCTTTTATTTGGATTGATTCTCCAGTAAATGGATTACGTCCCTTACGTGCTGGACGATCAACTTTCTTAAATTTACCGAAATCATTGATCATTACATCTTCACCCTTTGAGATATTGCGAACTACCGCATCAAAAACAACCTCAATGGCGCGTGCAGCTTCTTTCTTACTATCACCAAATTGTGGTGCTAAGTAAGCGATGAACTGGGCCTTGTTCATTATTTCCCCTTATTTACGCATAAACATTAAGCATTCGCTTAACTAAAGGTTAATCTATGGGGTGATAAGAAATATTTCGGTAAATAAAACGGTGTGTCGGAGCTAAATTGTTAATATAAATCAGGGGTTTTTGAAGAACTTTACTAAACTCTAAAGAATTACTTTAGAGTTTAGTTATCGAATTGGCAGTGTTTTAGGCTTAAAACTCATTCTTTTTTCTTCGAACTTTGCTACCTCATCAATTTTTGTAAAGGTCAACCCAATGTCATCTAAGCCCTGCATGAGTCGCCATCTGGTGTAATCATCGATGGCAAAGGGGATGCTTACTGTGTCATACGTGACTGTTTTAGCCTCTAAATCAACAGTTATTTTGGTATCAGGTGCACTCTCTATTTTTTTCCAAATTTTTTCAATCTCATCCTGCGGCAAGATAACTGTTAATAGCCCCATCTTTTGTGAGTTACCACGAAAGATGTCAGCAAATCTGCTTGATAAAACCACTTTAAAGCCATAATTTTGTAAAGCCCAAACTGCATGCTCTCTAGATGAACCTGTACCAAAATCAGGGCCTACAACTAAAACTGTGGCATTTTTATATTGAGGTTGATTTAACTCAAAGGCTGGATCATTTCGCCATGCTGCAAATAGTCCATCCTCAAAACCACTTTTAGTAATCCGCTTTAGATAAACAGCTGGGATTATCTGATCGGTATCCACATTACTTCGGCGCAGGGGCAAAGCGCTGCCGGAATGTTTAATAAATTTTTCCATATTACAAATCCGCCGGTGAGGCTAATGTGCCTTTTAAAGCTGTAGCAGCTGCTACTAGTGGACTAACTAAGTGGGTGCGCCCGCCCTTTCCTTGCCTGCCTTCAAAGTTACGGTTACTAGTTGATGCTGCTCGCTCACCTGGCTTTAGTTGATCAGGATTCATTCCTAGGCACATAGAACAACCAGCACTTCGCCACTCTGCGCCAGCATCTAAAAACACCTTATCTAAGCCCTCGGTTTCTGCTTGTAATCTAACTCGGGCGGAGCCTGGTACAACTAAAAGCCTAAGTGATGATGCAATCTTTTTTCCTTTTAATATATCAGCGGCAGATCTTAAATCCTCAATCCGCCCATTTGTGCAAGAACCTAAGAAAACAGTATCTACCTTAATTGATTTAAGTGGAGTCCCTGGTTTTAGATCCATATACTCCAAAGCACGTTCAGCTGCTCCTCGATCTTCAGTATTACTTAAATCTGCTGGGTTTGGCACAGATCCACTTAGAGGTAAGCCTTGACCTGGATTTGTTCCCCATGTTACAAATGGTGCTAATTCATCAGCATTTAAATTAATCTCTTTATCAAATTTTGCATCTATATCAGTAGATAATGTGTTCCAATAAGTAAGAGCAGCATCCCAATCAGCTCCTACTGGTGCGTGAGGTTTTGTCTTAACATAATCAAAAGTTGTTTGATCAGGTGCAATTAATCCTGCTCTAGCCCCGGCCTCAATTGACATATTACAAATAGTCATACGAGCCTCCATTGAGAGCGCTCTAATTGCACTTCCACGGTACTCAAGAATATATCCCTGGCCGCCACCTGTTCCAATTTTTGCAATTACTGCCAAAATAATATCTTTACTAGTTACTCCTGGTTTTAGTGTGCCTTCAACATTTATTGCCATAGTCTTTGGCCGAAGTAATGGCAAAGTTTGAGTAGCAAGAACATGTTCAACCTCACTAGTACCAATTCCAAATGCAAGCGCACCAAATGCTCCATGAGTTGATGTGTGTGAATCCCCGCAAACGATTGTCATCCCTGGTTGAGTAATACCCAGTTGTGGTCCAACCACATGTACAATTCCCTGCTCAATATCACCTAGAGAATGTATGCGGACACCAAACTCAGCACAATTCTTACGAAGAGTATCTACTTGCAATTTTGAAACGGGATCAGCAATTGGTTTATCAATATTAAGAGTCGGCACATTGTGGTCTTCGGTTGCGATAGTTAATTCTGGCCGGCGCACTTTTCGATTAGCTAGGCGTAGGCCATCAAATGCTTGTGGACTAGTTACTTCATGAATTAAATGTAGGTCAATATAAAGAAGATCTGGTTCACCGGCTTTTGAACTAACAATATGCTCAGTCCAAATCTTCTCAGCTAACGTCTTACCCATTTCTTACTTACTCCCTTTTTCTTGCAACTTTATTCACTAGATTTGCTTCTCACCTAATGAGATGGCATTATCAGAGTGTGGACAAGAAGAATAGCGGAGTTGGTGTATTAGACAAAGCCTTGCGCATCCTTGCCGCATTAGAGGCTGGTCCGCAATCATTAAGTGATCTTGTCACCGCCACCGCCATTGCAAGGCCTACCGCCCATCGCTTAGCTGTAGCCCTTGAGCACCATCGATTAGTTAGTAGGGATTTTTCTGGCCGATTTATTTTAGGCACCCGTTCATCTGAATTAGCTGCAGCAGCTGGTGAGGATAAATTACTAGCAATTGCAACACCTGCTCTGACCGCACTTAGAGATGCAACAAGTGAAAGCGCACAGCTCTATCGCCGGCAAGGTGATCTGCGAATTTGTGTAGCAACCGCGGAGAGACTAACTGGATTACGGGATTCAGTCCCAGTTGGCACTGTGTTAACTATGCAGGCTGGATCTGCTGCTCAAATCTTGCTTGCGTGGGAGGATCCAGAAAAACTTCATCGAGGATTAGTAAATGCAAAATTTACAGCAGCAAATCTTGCCGCTGTTCGCCGACGGGGTTGGGCGCAATCGGTAGGTGAGCGAGAGGCTGGAGTTGCATCAGTTTCAGCACCAGTTCGTGGACCAAATAATAAAGTAGTTGCTGCCGTAAGTATTAGTGGACCAATGGAAAGATTAAGTCGCCAGCCAGGCAGACTTCACGCTGCCGCAATTGTTGCAACCGCTGCCAGAATAAGTGATTATTTACTAAAAAATAATAAGTAAATAAGTAAGTAGCTCCGAGGGGATTCGAACCCCCGTAGCTGGCTTGAGAAGCCAGAGTCCTAGGCCACTAGACGACGG
>JAQCGQ010000028.1 GCA_027730465.1 Actinomycetota bacterium
TCAGGTGCCCCACATGGGCATCGGTGCGCTATTGCTAGAACATCTCTAGGTGTTCTACCTAATTGGGCTGCTACGGTTTGTAAATCTTTTTCACTCGCATCTTGTGCCGTAAAAGCTTTAGCTGGCCGAACCATTTAAGGATTTACATTTGTACTAGTTATTGAAGAAATTAATCTTGAATACCAAGGAAGTCCGATTGGAAGTTGCTCTGAGACTTTTGTTTCTTGTTCACCATCGGTAATCTCACCATTTCCAATAATGATGTAGGCCCGCTCACCTGGAAAGACAAAATGTAATCTTGCTCTCGCCTGACTTGCCACATACTCTGGATCATTCCACTTAGCCAACTCTGCGGCAGCATCATCTAGCATCTTTTGATTATCAGATAACTGTGTCTGTAGTGAATTTATTTGAGCCCTTTGAGTGAAGTAATGCTGAATCGGTGGCGCCAGTGTGACAGCGAGTGCAAATAAAATAATTCCAACAATTAACGCCCGATTAGATAAGCCGCGTTTACTTAAACCTGATTTTAAGGATTTGCGGGTAGGTGAAAATAAATTGGCTGCGAAAAATTTTCGGCGCACCATATTTTTACCTACTTTTTAAACCTAGGAAATGCAGCAGAGCCAGCGTAAACAGCTTTACTCGATAATTCTTCTTCGATTCTAAGTAGTTGATTGTATTTAGCTACTCGTTCAGAACGAGCCGGCGCACCAGTTTTAATCTGGCCACAATTAAGTGCAACTGCTAGATCTGCAATTGTGGTGTCCTCAGTTTCACCTGACCGATGACTCATCATGGAGTGATAGCCGTTTTTATGAGCCAAATTAACTGCATCAGTTGTCTCCGTTAAACTACCAATTTGATTTACCTTAACTAGTAAGGCGTTAGCTGTTTTAGCATCAATGCCTCGCTGTAAACGCTCTGGGTTTGTTACAAATAAGTCATCACCGACAATTTGAACCTTCTGACCTAACACCTGGGTTAATTTTGCCCAGCCAGCCCAGTCATCTTCATCCAGTGGATCCTCAATTGAAACTAGTGGGTAAGAAGCCTCTAAATCTGCGTAGTAGCTAATCATTTGTTCTGAAGTTAAATCCTTACCCTCAAATCTATAAAGACCATTCTCACAAAACTCAGTAGCTGCCACATCCATAGCTAGTGCAACATCACTGCCCGCCTTAAAACCGGCAAGTTCAATTGCTACTAATATCAAATCAAGGGCCGCTCGATTGCTATCAAGATTTGGTGCAAATCCACCTTCATCACCAATACTAGTTGCTAAACCTTTTTTCTTAAGTACTGATTTTAAACTGTGATAAATCTCAGCACCCCAACGTAGTGATTCTTTAAAGCTTTGTGCACCAATTGGCGCAACCATAAACTCTTGGATGTCTACATTTGTATCAGCATGAGCTCCACCGTTTAAAATATTCATCATCGGAACTGGCAAAGTTTTTGCCTCATCCTTACCTAAATATTTAAATAAAGATTGATTAGCACTATTTGCAGCAGCTCTTGCGGTAGCGAGTGAAACTCCTAAAATTGCATTTGCGCCTAGACTAGATTTATTTTTACTGCCATCTAGAGCGATCATTTTTTCATCCAGTGATCTTTGATCCTCAGCGCTTAAACCAATAACTACTGGTGCTATCTTTTCATTAACATTTTTAATTGCAGTTAAAACACCTTTACCTAAATATCGCTTACCACCATCGCGAAGCTCAGCTGCTTCAAATGCTCCAGTTGATGCCCCACTTGGCACAGCTGCGCGTCCAATACTTCCGTTATCTAACTTAACTTCGACTTCAATAGTTGGATCACCCCGTGAGTCTAAAATCTCTCGTGAGGTGACTGACTTTATAACTGGCACTTATTTCTCCTGGTAACTATTTAAATTAAGTCGGAGTTGATTTAATGCCCTAATTCTACCTTGCCTCATGGACTTGAATCTGCGCAATTAGAGATTTGCCAGCACCACGCAAGGCTGCCTCAGGATCTAGGCCTTTATCTACTGCTTGTGAAATTAATCCAAGTAGTAATTCACCGAGCTGATCTTGATCAATTTGCTCAGGAAGTTCTAGTGGTGAATTTATTGGTAATTGATAATTAAATTTCTTCACTCGATAGAGCAGTTTTGCAACCAAAGGTAGCGCCGGCTGGGCTAATGGCACACCATCAATAGCTGAACTTCGCCCCTTTTCGATCGCTTTTTGCCGCTCCCAATTTTCTAATACCTCTGCGCTGTCTTTAACTACTGCGCCCGCAAAAACATGTGGGTGGCGGCTAATTAATTTGTCAGCAACATTTTTTGCAACATCTTCAATATTAAATGGCTGATCTTTATCTTCCTCGGCTATTCGAGAATGAAAATATATTTGTAGTAGTAGATCACCTAACTCTTCCTGCATCCCACTTCGATCATTATCTTCAACCGCCTCAATAAACTCATATGACTCTTCAAGTAAGTATTTAAGGAGGGATGCATGATCTTGCTCGCCATCCCATGGGCAGCCACCCGGAGAGCGAAGTTTGTCCATCACTTCGCGCAATCTTTCAAGCTGTGAAGCCATGATTTAAATTTATGGAGCTGGCGTTACTGCGCCATCAGTTATATCACCAGATTCAATTGATGCAGTATCAGGATTCCACGTACCGTATTTAGGATTTACTTTAACTCCAAGTTTTTTTGCCACTGCCACAACTATTTTATTTACTTCCTCCGCTGCTTGCTCAGGTGAGGCGCCGGACAAAATGACATCTTTGCTCAGTTTTTCAGAGATAATTAAAATTTTAAGATAAGCATCAAGATTTGATTGAGCAAGGCTTGCACCAACTAAAGCTTTTGGTAACTCAGATTCACCCCCGACTTGGGTAAGAATCTCAGTTCTACGCGCTGCAATATCTGCATTAGTAACACTTAACTTCTTATCAGTAGAAATTCTGTCTAGTAATACGCCAACTATAAAAAACTGGGCTTGATTTCTAAGTAACTCATCAGCTTCCGCTAATTGCATCCCTGTAGTGTCAACTAATTTTCGATCACGTAAAACTTCATCTACAGGTTTTTGAACATCACTTGTAGAAAATTCTTTATCACCAATTGTTATAGCTGAATTCATACTGCTGCAGCTAGTTAATACAAGTGTGGCTAAAACCGTAGTAATTACCTTCTTAAACAATTTCATCCTCTTTCACTTCTTTACTACTTGCTTTGGTAGTAGCTGGCTTAATTAAATTACGTAGTACTGATTCAACCCACGCAAGGGTTGGAGTATCCCCTATCGCATCACTTTCTATCCAATTGGGGCTACTTCCCCTTGCAACTAGCAGGATTTGTGAAGCATTTTTATAGATAGATCCTGGGTATAGCCGGTTTAGTTTTATCACAGCTGATTCCTGAAGAACAACTGGGGTAAGACGAAGATTTTTTCCAGAAAATGCGATATCAGTAAGCCCTAGGCTTTTTGCAAATAATCTCAGTGAGGCAACTGCTAATAATTCAACGGCAGGCTGGGGTAGTTGGCCAAATCTGTCGCTCATTTCAATACTTATTTCATTAAGTCCATCATCATCTGCTGCATCGGCAAGTCTGCGATAAAGATCAAGCCGTAATCGCTCAGATTCAATATATGAAACTGGCAAGTGAGCATTAATTGGTAACTCAACTTTGCAATCTATATTTTTTGGTTTATCTTCAAAATATCCACTCTTAAATTCATCAACTGCGTCAGCAACCATTCGCATATATAAATCAAATCCAACCTCAGCAATATGGCCTGATTGTTCACCACCTAGTAAATTTCCAGCACCTCTAATCTCTAAATCTTTTAGTGCCACTGCCATACCAGCGCCTAAATCGGTGTTAGTTGCAATCGTGGCTAAACGATCATGGGCTAGCTCAGTAATTGGTTGATCAGTTGGATAAAAAAAGTAGGCATATGCTCGTTCTCTACTTCTACCAACTCGACCCCGTAATTGATGAAGTTGAGATAAGCCAAATAAATCTGATCGGTCAACAATTAAAGTATTAGCATTTGGAATATCAATACCACTTTCAATTATTGTCGTGCACAAGAGCAAATCAAACTCTCGGTTCCAAAAATCTAAAATTACCTCCTCAAGTAACCGCTCATTCATTTGTCCGTGTGCAATGCCAATTTTTACCTCTGGCACTAATTTTTTAATTCGCTGCGCAACAGCTTCAATGCTTTCAACTCGATTATGAATAAAAAATATCTGACCATCTCGTAGTAGCTCTCGGTGAATTGCCGCTGCTACCTGTTTTTCATCATATGCGCCCACATAGGTTAAGACTGGATGTCGCTCTTCCGGTGGTGTGGTGATGTTAGACATCTCTCTAATTCCAGTAATTGCCATCTCAAGTGTTCTAGGAATTGGAGTTGCAGACATAGCTAAAACATCTACATTTGTTCTTGCTTTCTTTAGCTCTTCTTTATGCTCAACACCAAATCTTTGCTCCTCATCAACTACTAATAAACCAAGGTCAGCAAACTTGATATCTTTAGATAAAAGCCTATGAGTACCAATTACAACATCAATTGAGCCATCTTTAAGCCCGGCAATAACTTCTTTACTCTCATTTACCGTATTAAATCTAGATAAAGCAGCAATCTTTACCGGAAAGCTGACATAACGATTTGAAAATGTATTCAGGTGCTGCTGAACTAACAAAGTAGTTGGAACTAAGACCGCTACCTGCTTACCGTCTTGAACCGCTTTAAATGCTGCCCGAACTGCAATCTCAGTTTTTCCATACCCAACATCGCCGCAAACAATTCGATCCATTGGATTTGGTTTTTCCATATCGCGCTTTACTTCATCGATAGTTGCCTGTTGATCAATTGTTTCAACAAAAGCAAAACTATCTTCGAGCTCTTTTTGCCAAGGGGTATCGGCTGAAAATGCAAAACCTGGTGCGCTCATACGGGCGGCGTATAATCTAATTAACTCTGCTGCTATTTGCTTAATTGCTTTACGGGCTTTGCGTTTACTGCTTTGCCAATCAGCGCCACCGATGCGATGCAAGGCTGGTGATTCACCACCAACATATTTTGTTACCTGCTCTAATGTGTCAGTTGGAACAAATAACTTATCAGCTGGTTGACCACGTTTTGATGATGCGTATTCAATTACTAGATACTCTCTAGATATACCATTAATATTTCTATTAATTAACTCTATATACCTACCAACACCATGCTGCTCATGGACCACATAATCACCAGTTTTAAGTTGCATTGGATCAATTGCCTTCTTGCGCCTAGAAGGCATACGGGCTAAATCTTTATCTGTTGATTTTTGCCCTGAAATATCTTTATCTGTAATTAAAACAGTTTTATATTCTTCACTAATAAATCCATGTGCAATATCAGAGCGATAAAGGCAAACTAAATCAGTTTGGCTAAGTTTTTTATCCACTTCAATTATTTCATTTGCTAAATCTGCTGTGTTTAGTAACTCACTAAATCGCTTTAATGTGCCGTTGGCGGCTGCGGTAAAAATCACTTGGTAGCCATTTTTTTGCCAGCTTTTAATATCAGAGAGTGCTTTTTCATAATTTTTTCCATAATTTGAAATCACATCTATAAATTTAATTTCTGCTTGTTCAGGGGCGCTGGCATAAAGATTTAAATTTCTAATCACAATCCCTGCTCTGCTTGCAATCTGCTCAATTCGCACTAACTCATTAAATCCACCTACGCCTAACTGCGCAGTTAAATCAAGAGGTGGCATGGGTTTCTCATTTTCACTCCAAGCAATATTTGACCAACTAGCAGCTAGAAACTCTTCATTAGTAGTAATTAAATCTGCTGCCCGACTTCTAAGTCTTGGCTCATCTATAAACCAAATCTGAGTTTGTTTAGGCAGGTAATCAATTATTGTTTTAAACTCTTTGACCAAGCCAGCAGCCAGTGATTCCATGCCTTCAAAGGTTATTCCTTGGATAATCTTTTCAGTCATCTCATTAATTTGGGGAAATGTCTGACCTAATTTTTTAGCATTATCCTTTACCTGATCATCTAGTAGAAGCTCTCGACATGGATAAATAATTATTTGCTCTGCTATCTTTGTTAAAGATCTTTGATCGGCTACTGTAAAATACGAAATTTCTTCAATTTCATCACCAAAGAAATCTATTCGAATCGGGTGCTCTTGATCTGCTGGAAATAAATCTAAAATCCCACCCCTAACTGCAAAATCACCTCGTCGCTCAACTAAATCTGATCTCGTAAAACCAAATTGCGATAATTGTTTTATTAGATCAGACATTACTAACTGTTGATTCGCAATTATTTTTATTTGAGCAAGTTCTAGGTTATTAGCAATAATCGGTTGCAGTAACGCTCTAATTGAGCAGATGATTATCTTTACATCTTTGCTAACAATTTGATTGAGTGCTTTAAATCTTAGAGTTACAGTATCCGCCTTAGGGCTTAATCGCTCATGCGGTAATGTCTCCCAGGCTAGGAAGTTAACAACATTTTCACTACCAATTAGTGAACAAATCTCAGCGCTTAACTCCTGTGATGTTCTAGTTGATGTAGTAACAATTAATAGTGGCGCAGATGAGTTAGCGGCAAGATGGCAGTGAATACTAGAAGGTGCCACCATATCCTCTGATGTTGCCAAGTAATTTTGAATTGGTGATTTCAGCTTGGATAAAAGATTTAACATCATCACCTCATTCCTTCAATTAAACGCCGCATACCCCCGCTTCATAAATGAAGGGGGGTTACTGGGGTAATTCTACGGCCGATATTTAGTCGTAAATGCCATAAAGATGTGCCAGAGCAATTGGGAATCTGTGATGATTACGCCATGAGTTCACCGGCTGATAACACAGATCTGCGTAATGATGTTCGCAGATTAGCTGCCCTATTAGGTCAAACCTTAGCTAGGCAAGAAGGGGATGAATTACTCTCATTAGTTGAATCTGTTCGATTAGCAGTTAGGCAGGGCGAGCAAGATCAAATTTTAAGTAAGTTAACTGATTCTCAAACTATTTCTTTAGTTAGAGCATTTGGACACTTTTTTAATCTAGCAAATGTGGCTGAACAGGTGAATAGATCTAAAGTTTTAGCCAATGAGAAAAACACAACTGGTTCTTGGCTAAGTCGAGCTGTTGATAATATTTTAGCTGCGCAGAAAACAAGCAAAGAGTTTGATCAAAAAGATCTTCAATCTTGGATAGATAACTTCTCAGTGCGTCCAGTATTTACCGCTCACCCAACGGAGGCGGCTCGTCGCTCAGTCTTGGGCAAGATGACAACGATTTCTGAACTTCTGCAGCAACCTAATAGCCCAACTCAAAGTATGCGCCTTGCTGAAACAATTGATTTGCTCTGGCAAACAGATGAACTTCGCTTAGGCCGGCCAGAACCATTAGATGAAGCGGTTAACTCAATTTACTACTTGGATGAGTTACTTCATCAGACTGTGCCAGAGGTTTTAGCTGAGTTTGCCGCTGAGGTTAAAAGATTAGGAGTTGATCTCTCACTCTCTGCTAAACCACTCTCCTTTGGAACTTGGATTGGTGGGGACCGCGATGGCAATCCAAATATCACAGCTGATGTAACTAGATCTGCAATTTTGCTCCAAAACTCACACTTTACTAGAACTCTTCTGCTGCACCTAGATCAGCTAGTGCAGGGCGTATCTATTTCAACAAAGTTAACCGGAGTTTCAAAAGAGTTAGAAAAATCTGTTTTAGATGATCTTGAAAAATTGCCAGAAATAGAAAGCAGATATCGAAGAATTAATGCTGAAGAGCCATACCGATTAAAAGTTACTGCTATCAGGCATAAGCTATTAATCACCCAACAGCGCCATTCTGATAATTCACCCCACGTCCCAGGCCGTGACTATAAAGATAGCGCTGAACTACTTAGTGATTTTGAAATTATGCGTAAATCATTAATGGCTAATAATGGTCAATTAATTGCAACTGGATTACTTGAGCGAATTACTAGGGCAATTGCGGCCTTTGGTTTAAGCCATGCCAAGATGGATATCAGAGAGCACTCAAATGCGCATCATCACTTATTAAAACAATTATTTACTGATTTAAGTGCTGAGACAATTAATAGAGAGTTAGAATCAAATAAAACAGTTGATTTGACTAAACTTGATGAGCTAGCAAATAAGTGTCTTAAAACATTTATAACAAGTGGTGAGTTAATTGATCAATTTGGCCCAGAGGTTATTGAAAGTTACATCATCTCAATGACAAAATCGGCAAATGATGTTTTAGCTGCAGCCTTAATTGGCAAATTAGCAGGACTAATATCATTAGATGCCAGTAAATCATTTGCAAAGATCGGATTTGTGCCATTACTTGAAACTGTTGCAGAATTGCGAGCAGCTGATCAGATATTAGATGAGTTACTAAATAACAAGAGTTATCGAAAAATTGTAACAATGCGTGGTCAGGTGCAGGAAGTAATGCTTGGTTAC
>JAQCGQ010000029.1 GCA_027730465.1 Actinomycetota bacterium
TTTGCATATTTAAGATTAACTAATATTGAATCATGAAACATATGAGAGTCCTGCGTGACAACTCCGATACTGCTTCGGAGAGATTTTATTGTGTAATCTCTAATATCACTTCCGTTAATTGAAATAGAACCTTGACTAACGTCATAAAGTCTTGGAATCAAACTACTTATAGTGCTCTTACCGGCACCAGATGGGCCAACAATCCCAGTTAAGGTTCCAGAGGCTGCTGTGAATGAAATGCCTTTTATCACTTCTCCACTTGAAACTAATTCTGGCTTTGCTGCAATTTCTAGTGAGGCGAATGAGATTTCCTCTGCTTTTGGGTATGTGAATGAAACATTTTCAAATTTTAACTCAATCTTATTGTCAACTAAATCTCTTGCATTACTTCGATTAGTGACCATTGGCTGAAGATCTAAAACTTCAAAAACTCTTTCAAATGAAACTAGTGCACTCATTACATCTACTCGCACATTCGAGAGAGCAGTAAGTGGGCCATATAGGCGTGCGAGTAATGCGGTAATCGCTAGTAATGTGCCAACAGTTAATTCCCCACTAATTGCAAGATGCCCGCCAATTCCATATGCCACAGCTGTAGCAACAGCGGCTATTGAAGTAAGAGCGAGGAAAAATACTCGATTAAGCATTGCAATAGAAATACCAATATCAGCTACCCGACGGGCCTTATCTGCAAACACATCTTTTTCTTTTTTAGCATCACCGTAGAGTGATACAAGTAGAGCTCCAGATACATTAAAACGCTCAGTCATAGTTGCCGACATTTGAGCATTTAAATCAAATGATTGCCTTGTATACCCTTGTAGTTTGCGTCCAATCCATTTTGTCGGGATTAAGAAAACCGGCACAAGTATCAAAGAAACAAGTGTGATCTGCCATGAAAGAGTAAGCATTGTTAGTGCTACCAGAATTAAACTAAGCAAGTTACTAATAACACCAGAAAGAGTTGATGTGAACGCTTGCTGGGCTCCTATCACATCTGAATTTAGCCTTGAGATAAGTGCGCCAGTTTGAGTTCTGGTGAAGAAAGCTATTGATTGTTTTTGCACATGCTCAAAAACTTGCTTGCGCAGATCGTAAATTAATCCCTCGCCAATGCGGGATGAGAACCATCGACCTGCCATGCTAAATAAAGCATCTGCAACTGCGATTATTCCCACTGCAAATGCAAGTTTTGTTACTAAATCAGTGTTTTTTGGGATTACACCTTCGTCAATTAATCTTCGCAGTAGCAATGGTGTAGCAACAATAAGAAATGCGTCAATAACAACTGTAATTAGAAAAAATGTGAGTGATACTTTATATGGGACTGCAAAACTTACAATTCGCTTTAATGTGCGCGGTTTTAATTTTTGAGTTTTTACTGATTGATCCGCAGTTAAGGATCTAAAGGACATCCAAGTAGAATGCATTGACATAGGAAAACCCTAGCGTGTATTTAGGATGTATTAGACGGTAAAGCCGATCGAGCGTAGTTGTTCACGCCCATCATCTGAAATCTTGTTGGGGCCCCAAGGTGGTAACCAAACCCAATTGATTTTAACATCAGAAGTTATATCAGCTAGCACCTGTCGCGTTTGATCTTCAATAACATCTTGTAATGGACAAGCAGCTGAAGTTAATGTCATGTCTAAAATTGCAATATTATTTTCATCTAAGCGCATGTCATAAACCAAGCCAAGATCAACAACATTTATGCCAAGCTCAGGATCAATTACATCCTTCATCGCCTCTGTGACGTCATCGATAGTGGTGGCCATGGGTAAATCCTACGCTATCACTTGGGTGCTGGCATCTTTAAACGCCATCCAACCAAGCAATGCACATTTAATTCTGGCTGGAAATTTTGATACACCGGCGAAGGCAACACCATCTTCTAACAATTGTTCATCCCCCGATGATTTGCCCTTACTCTGCATGAGTTCAACAAATGCGTCTGAAATCACCATAGCTGATTTGTATTCCTTGCCAATTAATAAATCACTCATAACTGAAGCGCTGGCCATAGATATTGAACATCCCACACCGTCCCAGGAGATATCTTTGACAACCTGCCCATCCATAATTAAATTTAGTGTTACCTCATCACCACAACTTGGGTTGTTGTGATGAACTTGAATATCTTTCGCGGCAGATAAACCTTTATGAAGTGGCTTTCGATAATGATCAAGAATTACCTCTTGATAAAGAGAATCTAACTCCATTACTTGCCAACCTTAAAATACTCTTTAACCTTCTTAATACCTGCTAGTAGGTCATTGACATCTTCAGAGTCGTTATATAAATGAAATGAAGCTCTAGTAGTTCCAACCAAATTTAATCTCTTCATGAGCGGCCATGCGCAGTGATGTCCAGTTCTAACAGCAATCCCATACTGATCAAGTACCTGACCAACATCATGTGGGTGTACGCCATCTACGGTAAATGAAACTACTCCCCCTCTATCTTTCATATCTTTCGGCCCAATTACATTTACACCAGATATCTCAGAAAGGCCATCAAGTAGTTGCCTAGTCAACTCTTGTTCGTGTTCGGCAATATTTTTCATACCGATTACATTCAAATAATCAATGGCAGCTGAAAGTCCAACTGCTTGCGCCATATTTGGTACACCTGCTTCAAATTTTCTGGGTGCTTTTGCCCAAGTTGCACTCTCCATTGTTACTGAATCAACCATTGAGCCCCCGAAAAGTGCCGGCTCAATTTTTTCTAAAATTTCAGATTTGCCCCAGAGGATTCCTATACCGGTTGGTCCTAATGTTTTATGACCGGAGAAGGCAAGAAAATCAACATCTAATTTCTTAACATCAATAGCAAAATGTGGGGCTGATTGACAAGCATCTAACACGACAACAGCTCCTACCTTATGAGCTGCCTTTACAATTTCTTGAAGGAGAATAATTGTTCCAAAAACATTTGATTGGTGAGTGATTGCAACTATTTTAGTTCGCTTATTTATTATTTGATCAATATTTGATAAATCCAGCCTGCCATCATCTGTGATTGAAAACCAAACTAATTTAGCACCTGTACGCTTAGCAAGCTGTTGCCAAGGAATTAGGTTGGCATGGTGTTCCATCTGTGAAACTACAATTTCATCCCCACTTTTCACATTAAATCTTGAATCTGGGTTCCCTAGTGAATAAGCGATCATATTTAGCGACTCAGTAGCACTTTTAGTAAAAATAACTTCATCAGTTTTAGCACCTAAAAACTTTGCTAAATTTTCGCGCGCTCCCTCATAGGCCTCTGAGGCCTCTTCAGCTAAAAGATGTGCCCCTCTATGAACAGCTGAATTAATGGTCCGATAAAAATCAGATTCAGCCTTAATTACTGATTCAGGTTTTTGTGAAGTGGCACCACTGTCTAAGTAAATTAATCGATTTCCACCTCGCACCTTTCGGGCAAGAACAGGAAAATCTTTTTTATACTTAGATAAATCAACACTCATTTGTTTACGCAGTTATGTACTCCGCGTAACCCTTCTCTTCAAGTTTGTCAGCCAACTCTGGCCCACCCTCTTCAACAATCTTTCCGTTAGCAAAAACGTGCACAAAATCTGGTTTTATATAACGAAGAATTCTTGTGTAGTGGGTAATTAACATGACACCAAGATCTGAGCCATCCTTAACTCGATTAACTCCCTCTGAAACAATTCGGAGTGCATCAACATCAAGACCTGAATCTGTCTCATCAAGAATTGCAATCTTTGGCTTTAATAACTCCATTTGTAAAATCTCATGGCGCTTTTTCTCGCCTCCAGAAAAACCTTCATTTACATTTCGCTCAGAGAAAGCGGTGTCAATATTTAATGAAGTCATTGCAGCTTTGACTTCCCCCACCCAGGTACGAACCTTTGGTGCTTCACCTCTGATTGCAGTTACAGCGGTTCGAAGAAAATTTGAAACAGATACTCCAGGTACCTCCACGGGATATTGCATTGCTAAAAATAATCCAGCCTTTGCACGTTCATCAACACTCATTTCAAGCACATCTGCACCATCTAAAGTTACAGACCCACCAGTAATTAAATATTTTGGATGTCCAGCAATTGAATACGCCAAAGTTGATTTACCAGAACCATTTGGTCCCATAATTGCATGGGTTTCACCGCTCCGTACTGTTAGATCTACTCCCCGAAGAATTTCTTTATTCCCAGCCTCAGTAATAACACTAACCTGTAAATTCTTTATCTCAAGTACGCTCATTTTTCTCCTTTAGTTGATTACTACCTGATTGCCATTACGTTTTACTGAAAAAGTTTTAAGGGCTGAAGTTGCAGGTGGAGTTAATGCTTCACCAGTTCTTAAATCAAACTCAGCGCCGTGTAACCAACACTCTATTTTGGTGCCAGTTATCTCACCTTCAGATAATGAGGCCTCTGAGTGTGTGCAAGTATCCTCAATCGCAAATACTTCTTCGCCCACTCTGGCAACACAAACTGCTACACCATTGTGATCAATAGCAACTGGCTTACCCTCAACTAATGAATCAAAAGCTAACTCACTCACTATTCACCTGCCTTTGCAAGTTCATCATCAATTCTTTTCATTAATCGCTCTTCTAAATCTTCGTTTTTTAACTTATTAATAATTTCAGCAAAAAACCCACGAATTACTAAACGCCGTGCAATATCTGCTGGTATGCCTCGAGATTGCAAATAGAAAAGCTGTTCATCATCAAATCGTCCAGTTGTGCTGGCATGGCCGGCGCCAACAATCTCACCGGTTTCAATTTCTAGATTTGGGACAGAATCTGCTCTAGCTCCATCGCTAAGTAATAGGTTTCGGTTTAATTCATATGTGTCTGTGCCTTCTGCGCCCTTATGGATAAAAACATCACCAATCCAAACAGTTCGTGCTTGATCACCAGAAAGTGCACCTTTGTAATTAACTCTAGATTTAGCATTTGCCACATTATGGTTTACATGGATTCGATGCTCGAGGTGTTGACCATCAGTTGCAAAATAGATCCCGTTTAATTCAGCAGAAGAACCAGGCCCTGTGAACTCAACAGTTGGATTAAGCCTGACAACTGAACCACCAACTGAAATAACAAAGGAAATAAATTGAGCATCTTTACTTATAATCGCATGGTGTTGGCCTAGATGAACAGCACTTCGATCCCACTCCTGAAGAGAAATAAACTTCAGTGAAGCACCAGCTTCTAAGGTGATTTCAATTTCTTCACCAATCTGACCAGAACCAATATTTTCAATAATTACCGTAGATCGACTGTTTACCCCGGCTTGAATTACCAATTTGCTTAGCTCAGCAGATGGGCCACATGATCTCTTTAGATGAATAGGTTGTGCAACCTCAGAATCTTTTTCAATTCTAAGTAATGAGATTTGCTTTACATTCTCCCGGATTCTATTTGTGACAATATCATTTGAATCATAAGCAGGCGGTAATTCAGAATCTGCAACTACCGTCAAACTTACCCCTCTAGGAAGTGCCCCATTAGCTGTTAAAGAAACATTATCCTTAACTAAACTAGATAGGTCATGTAGGCCAGCTAACCGTTTAAGCGGTGTAAAGCGCCATGCCTCTTCTCTGCCAGTTGGGGTTAGGTAATTAGTTGTTAATAAACTCATTAACCAACTGCACCTTCCATTTGAAGCTCAATTAATCGGTTTAGCTCTAGCGCATACTCCATTGGGAGTTCTTTTGCGATTGGCTCAATAAAGCCACGTACGATCATCGCCATTGCCTCATCTTCACCAAGGCCACGTGACATTAAATAAAAGAGTTGATCATCACTAATTCTAGAAACAGTTGCTTCATGTCCCATTGAAACATCATCTTCGCGGACATCAACATACGGATATGTATCAGAGCGAGAAATATTATCGATTAGTAATGCATCACACTTAACAGTACTTTTTGAATGATGAGCACCCTCTTCAACTTTAATTAAACCACGGTATGAGGTACGACCGCCACCTCGTGCTACTGATTTAGAGATAATTGTTGAAGATGTATAAGGAGCCGCATGAACCATCTTGGCGCCAGCATCTTGATGTTGTCCTTCACCTGCAAATGCAATAGAAAGTGTCTCACCTTTAGAGTGTGGACCCATCAGCATTACAGCTGGATACTTCATCGTCACTTTGGATCCAATATTTCCATCGATCCACTCCATTGTTGCACCCTCAGCACATGTTGCTCGCTTGGTCACTAAGTTATAAACATTGTTAGACCAGTTTTGAATTGTTGTGTATCGAACACGGGCATTCTTTTTCACAATGATCTCAACCACTGCTGAGTGGAGTGAATCTGATGAGTAAACCGGAGCAGTACATCCTTCAACATAATGAACATATGAATCTTCATCAGCGATAATTAAGGTTCGCTCAAATTGACCCATGTTTTCAGTATTGATTCGGAAGTAGGCTTGCAATGGAATGTCTACCTTTACACCCTTTGGTATATAGATAAATGAGCCACCAGACCAAACTGATGTATTAAGGGCCGCAAACTTATTATCGCCCACTGGAATTACAGTGCCGAAATACTCTTTAAAAAGATCTTCATGCGTGCGAAGTGCGGTATCGGTATCAAGGAATAAAACTCCTTGTTTTTCTAGATCTTCTCGAATGGAGTGGTAAACCACCTCTGACTCATACTGAGCTGCTACACCTGCAACTAAACGTTTTTTCTCTGCCTCTGGAATGCCAAGGCGGTCATAGGTATTTTTAATATCATCAGGTAGGTCTTCCCAAGAGGTTGCTTGCTTCTCAGTTGAGCGAACAAAGTATTTAATAGTGTCAAAGAAAATGCCACTTAGATCCGAACCCCAGCTTGGCATTGGTTTCTTATCAAATAACGATAATCCTTTAAGCCTTAGATCTAACATCCATTGCGGTTCATTCTTTTTTGAAGAAATATCACGCACAACCTCTTCATTTAGACCACGACGACTATTTGAACCTGCATCTGTTTTATCTGCCCAGCCGTACTCATACTTACCAATACCATCTAACTCTGGGTGCGCGATTTGGGTCATTAGCGTGCTCCTTCTTTTACTTTAGTTTTTCTGGTTTGGGAAATATTTGCGGGAATAAACGTTGTGCAAACTCCATCTCCATGAGCGATGGTTGCAAGTCGCTGAACATGAGTGCCAAGAATTTCCGAAAAGGCAGCAGTCTCTGCCTCACATAGTTGTGGAAATTCAGATGCAACGTGAGCAATTGGGCAGTGGTGCTGGCAAATCTCTTCACCATTTCCCATTTTGTCTGTAGTTGCTGAATACCCCTCTTTAGTTAATAGCTTTGCAAGTGCCTTAGATTTTTCTGAGATCGATTTACTTGAACTTTTAATTTGTTCACCTTTTCGCACAAACTCATTGGCCCGACTTTGTGCAAACTCGTCTACTAAATGTGAGCCATTTTTACTTGCCATAAACTTAAGAGCGGCAACTGCTAAGTCATCATAGGAATGTTCAAATTTTTCGCGCCCACTATCTGTCATTACAAAAACTTTTGATGGTCTACCTCGACCGCGCACTACTCGACTTTGATATGGCTCTCGCGCAGTAAGCACGCCTTCTGCAATTAAAGATTCTAAGTGCCGGCGAATTCCAGTCGGTGTTATTGATAGTTTTTCAGCAAGATCAACTGCACTGGCAGGACCGCCCTCTAGGATCGATCGGGCGACCTGATCACGGGTCTTATCTGGCTCACTCTTTTTCACAACATAATTGTTGCGTAATTCCTGCGCAAGCGCCAATCCCCTTCCGCTATTTGGGTGTGAATTGCGCCTTACTAGCGGGTGAATCAAGCAGGGGCCCAAGAGAAAGCAATAGGCTTAAATCATGTTGGTAGGCAAAGGCTCAATAGCAGCAAAGCCTTTCTGGCTACTAGTTTTTCTGCAAGGGGCCCTAATTGTGACTGGCGGCGCGGTGCGCCTTACTGGATCGGGATTGGGATGTCCTACTTGGCCTGAGTGCACCCCGGGTTCCTATACACCTGTACCAAATCAAGCCGAAGGGCAATTACATGCTTGGATTGAATTTGGCAACCGATTGTTAACTTTTGTACTTCTTTTTACAGCCCTTTCTGTAGTACTTATTGCATTTAGAAGCTCTAAAAATGCCATTACGAAAAAGCGAATAAGAATATTAGCTGCTTTGCAGGTGCTGGGAATTTTAGGACAGGGAGTTTTGGGCGGGATAACAGTTCTAACAGGTTTGCATCCAATTACAGTTGCCGGACATTTTTTGTTATCAATTTTTCTTATTTCAGGAGCAATTTCTCTTAGATATGAAATGATTGGAATTATCAAGCAACCACCGACTGGATTAATTGCCTCT
>JAQCGQ010000030.1 GCA_027730465.1 Actinomycetota bacterium
TGGTCCAGAGCATAATTTATTAGATCCTTGTCCTGATTCTTGCAAGCAAATTTCTTTGCAATTTCCAGTAATTGACAATGATGAGCTTGCCAAAATAATTAATGTCAATGCCGATGGTGATCAACCTGGATTTGTATGTCATGTGGTTCGAGGGTTATTTAAAACTGCCGGGGGCGGCAAATCTTTAGTAGCAAGAATAAATGAAATTAGGACCGAGATTTCAAAAGCAATTAGTGAAGGTGCCAGAATTATTGTTTTATCAGATAGGGATGGAGATGCCGAAAATGCCCCTATTCCATCCTTGTTACTAACTGCGGCTGTACATCACCACCTAATTCGGGAGAAGACTAGAACTCAGGTTGGCTTGGTTGTTGAAAGCGGTGAGGTACGAGAGGTTCATCATGTCGCATTATTAATTGGTTTTGGCGCAGCTGCAATTAATCCATATCTAGCGATGGAGAGTGCTGAAGATTTAGTTCGACAAGGCGTTATCACTGGTATTACACCAGAGAAAGCGGTTAGAAATTTAATTAAATCACTTGGTAAAGGTGTGCTAAAAGTTATGTCAAAAATGGGAGTATCAACTATCGCTTCCTATACCGGGGCTCAAATATTTGAAGCAATTGGTTTATCGAAAGATGTAGTTGATGAGTACTTTGTTGGTGTTACATCAAGGTTAGGTGGAGTTGGAATTGATGCAATTGCGCAAGAAACAATTAAGAGACATCACATTGCTTATCCACCGGGTGGAGAAATACCAGGAGCTAAGCGATTACAAATTGGTGGCGAGTATCAATGGCGGAGGGAGGGGGAGCCACATCTATTTGACCCTGAAACAGTTTTTACTCTTCAACATGCAACAAGGTCAAAAAGATTTGATGTGTTTAAGCGCTATACCGAAAGAGTTGATAATCAATCTCGCAGATTAATGACATTACGTAGTTTATTTGATTTTAAAAAAGATATGAGAAAACCGATTCCAATTGAGGAAGTTGAGCCAATTTCAGAAATACTAAAGAGATTTGCAACCGGTGGGATGTCTCTGGGATCAATTTCTCAAGAGGTACATGAAACTTTAGCAATTGCAATGAATCGAATCGGTGGCAAATCAAATACTGGTGAAGGTGGGGAAGATCCAGCTCGTAATATTCCAGATTCAAATGGTGATTTACGCCGTTCAGCAATTAAGCAGGTAGCAAGTGGTAGATTTGGTGTAACAAGTGAGTACCTTGTTAATGCTACTGATATTCAAATAAAAATGGCGCAAGGAGCAAAACCAGGTGAGGGTGGCCAACTACCTGGGAATAAGGTTTATCCATGGATAGCCAAGATTCGCTATTCAACCCCTGGCGTTGGTTTAATTTCACCACCGCCACATCATGATATCTATTCAATCGAAGATCTTGCTCAATTAATTCATGATCTAAAAAATGCAAATAACAGCGCCCGAGTCCATGTGAAGTTAGTTGCAGAAGTTGGCGTTGGAACAGTTGCGGCCGGTGTTAGTAAAGCACATGCAGATGTAGTTTTAATCTCTGGCCATGATGGTGGTACCGGTGCAGCTCCACTTACATCTTTAAAACACGCAGGTGCTCCATGGGAGTTAGGCCTAGCTGAAACTCAACAAACATTAATGCTAAATGGTTTGCGCGATCGAATTGTTGTTCAAGTAGATGGGCAAATGAAGACTGGTCGAGATGTTTTAATTGCCGCGTTATTAGGTGCTGAAGAATTTGGCTTTGCTACCGCCCCACTTGTTGTTTCTGGTTGTGTGATGATGCGAGTTTGTCATTTAGATACTTGCCCAGTTGGTGTTGCCAGCCAAAACCCTGAACTTCGAAAGAAATTTACTGGAAAGCCTGAATTTGTTGAAACTTTTTTTGAATATATTGCTGAAGAAGTAAGGGAGCTATTAGCACAACTTGGCTTTAAGAAATTAGAGGATGCAATTGGACAGGTTGAATTACTAGATACAAAATCAGCTATTGATCATTGGAAAGCAAATGGTTTAGATCTTTCGCCATTACTTATTGCGCCAAAGGATAATTCTCCAAGGCGGAATCTAACTAAACAAGATCACGGTCTGGTAAGCGCTCTAGATAATGAGTTAATTAAATTATCAGCGGAGGCGTTAAATAAAGCAACTCCAATTAGATTAGAAATACCAGTGCGAAATGTTAATCGAACTGTTGGAACTATGTTGGGTGCTGAGATAACCCGTAAATATGATGGAGCTGGTTTACCTGCAGACACAATTGATATTACTTTTCATGGTTCAGCCGGACAATCATTTGGTGCGTTTGTACCATCTGGTCTAACGCTAAGACTCTATGGTGATAGTAATGATTATGTTGGTAAGGGTTTATCTGGTGGGCGCGTGATTATCAGACCAGATGAGAGAGCAAAGTTTTTATCAAGTGCAAATGTGATTGCTGGCAATGTAATCGGCTATGGCGCAACATCTGGTGAGGTAATGATTGCTGGCGTAGTTGGTGAGCGCTTTTGTGTTCGAAATTCTGGTGCAACTGCGATAGTTGAAGGTGTTGGCGACCATGGATGTGAATACATGACTGGTGGAACTGTGATCGTTCTTGGAAAAACCGGTAGAAATTTTGCAGCGGGCATGTCTGGGGGTCGAGCATTTGTATTAGACCTTGATGTGAGATTAGTAAATACTGAGATGGTAGATATTTTAGCTCTTCCAAGTGATCAAGTAGAGATTATTAAATCTCATATTTCAAAATTTTACGCAGAGACTGGATCAAAAATTGCTGGTGAGTTAATAAAGGATTGGCAGAATGCTCAGAAACGTATTTCAATGGTGATGCCACGTGATTACGCTAGAGTTTTAGATGTGATGGCAAAGGCGCAGCGCGAAGGATTGCCGATCGAGAGCGCAGTTATGGCGGCAATCAATGGGTGATCCAAAGGGATTTTTAACAACTAGCCGTGAGTTACCAAAGCGTCGACCAGTTGATGTGCGAATTAAAGATTGGAAAGAGGTTTACCAAGAGCAAGAGTTTTCACATCTTCAAAAACAGGCTGGTCGTTGTATGGATTGTGGTATTCCTTTTTGCCACCAAGGTTGCCCACTTGGAAATTTAATCCCAGAGTGGAATGAGTTAATTTGGCGGGGTGAAAAAGCGGAGGCGATTGATCGCCTTCATGCAACTAATAATTTTCCAGAATTTACTGGCAGGTTATGTCCAGCACCGTGTGAGACTGCTTGCGTAGTGGCAATTAATGCTGAAGCAGTCACTATTAAGCAAGTAGAACTAAGAACAATAGAGGAAGCATTTCTTGAAAAAAGAGTTGTACCATTAATTCCAGACAGATTATCTGGTAAAACCGTTGCAGTAATTGGTTCTGGTCCGGCTGGACTTGCCGCAGCTCAACAATTAACTAGAGCCGGCCATACTGTTGCTGTCTATGAGCGAGCTGACAAAATTGGTGGGCTACTACGTTATGGAATTCCAGAATTTAAAATGGAGAAAGCAATAGTTGATCGAAGACTTTATCAAATGGAGCAAGAGGGTACAAGATTTAGAACTGGTGTTGAGGTTGGTAAAGATATTACTGGTAGCGCACTACGTAATAAATATGATGCAGTTGTAATTGCTATAGGTGCAACTAACTGGCGCGATCTTCCTATTCCTGGCAGAGATGCTAAAGGTGTATATCAAGCTATGGAGTATTTACCTTGGGGAAATAAACAGGCATTAGATGAATTAGAGACAGAGCCAGTAATAAATGCCAAAGGTAAAGATGTTGTAATTCTTGGAGGTGGTGATACCGGAGCAGATTGTTTAGGAACTGCTATTCGGCAGGGAGCAAAATCTGTGACACAACTTGAAATCATGCCAAGACCTAGTGATGAAAGACCAAGTACCCAGCCATGGCCAACTTATCCAATGATCTACCGTGTAAGTAGCGCCCATGAAGAGGCTGGTGAGCGAATGTATGCAGTTTCAACTCAAGCCTTTGTTAAAGATAAGGATGGAAATCTTAAGGGGTTAGTGTTAGTTGAAACTGAATTCATAAATGGCAAATTCCAACCAGTACCAGGAAGTGAGAAGGAGATTCCAGCGAATTTAGTATTACTAGCATTGGGATTTACTGGACCTGAGAAAAGTCAGTTGCTCACTGAACTTGAGGTTGAATTAGATGAACGTGGAAACATAAAGCGTGATGGCGAGTATGCAACTTCAGCCGAGGGTGTTTATGTCTGTGGAGATGCTGGCAGAGGGCAATCCCTAATTGTGTGGGCAATTGCTGAAGGGCGAAGTGCAGCGGCAGCAGTTGATACATATCTTTCTGGACACACGCAGTTGCCATTTCCAATAGAGCCAACCGCTCGCCCGTTGATGGTTTAACGTCAATATATGCGCCGAGCGAAAATTGTATGCACGCTAGGTCCTGCAGTTGAATCAGTTGAGAAAATTACTGAGCTAATTAATGCTGGCATGAATATGGCCAGACTTAATCTTTCACATGGGCGTCACGAGGAACACCAAAAAAGAGTTGATCTAGTTAGAGCAAGTGCGAAAAAGGCCAACAAAGCAGTAGCAATTTTGGTGGATCTGCAAGGTCCAAAGATTCGATTAGGTAAATTTTCATCTGGCCCGCACGAGTTATCACGCGGAGATACTTTTACCATTACAACCGAGGATATTGCTGGCACAAGAGATAAAGTGAGCACAACTTACAAAGGTTTACCAGGTGATTGCAAAGCAGGAGATGTAATCATGATTGATGATGGGAAAGTATCTGTTCAAGTAGTTCAGGTTAAGAGTAATGATGTAATTACTAAGGTAATTCAGCCTGGAATGGTGAGTAATAACAAAGGCATAAATCTTCCTGGTGTTGCAGTTTCATTACCTGCGCTATCTGAAAAAGATATTGCAGATTTACGCTGGGGACTAAAAGCTGGCGCAGACTTTATTGCACTCTCATTTGTGAGAAATGCTGCAGATATTAAGGTTATTCATAAGATTATGGATGAGGTTGGAGTTAAAGTTCCAATTATTGCCAAAATTGAAAAACCACAGGCCGTTGAAAATCTGCAGGAAATAGTTGATGCATTTGATGGAATTATGGTTGCCCGAGGGGATCTCGGAGTTGAATTACCAATTGAAGATGTACCAATGGTTCAAAAAAGATGTATTACGATGGCAAGAGAGTCAGCAAAACCAGTAATAGTGGCAACACAAATGCTTGATTCAATGATTAGTAACTCTCAACCAACCAGGGCAGAGGCTACTGATTGTGCTAATGCTGTATTAGACGGAGCCGATGCTCTGATGTTATCTGGTGAAACGAGTGTTGGTGATTTTCCAATTGATGCTGTAAAGGTTATGGCAAGAATTATTGAGCGAACTGAAGAGATTGCATTAGATCAAATACCACCTCTTAAGCACTCACCATCTACAAAAGCTGGCGCAATTACAAAAGCTGCAACTGAGGTTGGTTTAACAGTTGGCGCCAAGTATTTAGTTGCATTTACTCAAAGTGGTGATTCAGCGCGACGAATGTCTAGGCTTCGATCACCTATTCCAATGCTTGCACTTACTCCCGAAATTGGTACCTACAACAGGCTAGCTCTTTCCTGGGGAGTTGAATCACTACTTACTGCTTCCGTTAATCACACAGATGAGATGGTTATGCAAGTAGATACTATTTTAATTGAATCTAAACGAGTTAATATTAGTGATTTAGTTTTAATCGTTGCAGGTTCACCGCCAGGAATACCTGGCTCAATAAATGCGATGCGAGTTCATAAAATTGGTGATGCAGTAAGCGGAGTTGCCCCCGCCTATCGGAAGTAATTTCGCTAAAAAAATTTATACCGATAAACTATCTTTCTCTAACGCCTCGGTACTCCAACGGTAGAGAGGACGGTCTCAAAAACCGTATAGTGTCGGTTCGAATCCGACTCGAGGCACATGAATACTGAAAAAGTAAAAGTAAGAGTAAGAGTTCTCGTTGCCGAGGATGAAACTATTATTCGCTTAGATTTAGTAGAGATGTTAACCGAGGCTGGCTATGAGGTAGTAGCGCAAGCAGAAAATGGCGTGATAGCAATTGAGATGGCAAAAGAGTTCAAGCCTGATCTTGCAATTCTAGATGTGAAGATGCCAGTAGTTGATGGAATTACAGCAGCTGATCAAATTATCCCAATCGCACCAGTATTAATATTGACAGCATTTAGTCAGCGTGAGTTAGTTGAGCGGGCTCGAGATGCTGGTGTAATGGCTTACGTTGTTAAGCCATTTTCAATTAATGATCTAATTCCAGCAATTGAGATTGCAATTAGCCGCCATAAACAGATGAAATCATTGCAGGAAGAGGTGGCAGATATTTATGAACGCCTAGAAAGCAGAAAAATAATTGAAAAGGCAAAAGGAATTTTGATGAGTGGATTATCCTTAACTGAGCCGCAAGCATTCTCATGGATTCAAAAGACTGCGATGGATCGTCGGATCCCCATGAAAGAGGTCGCGATGGCGGTTATTGATCCTAAATTTTTGCCTGATCTTGGTCGATAACCCACCTGTAGATAACAATTTTGATATCAAGCCATGATTTTTGTGGTCAAATGAGGTATTTCGCCCCCCAAATTTTACTGATCTTTGGCTGGGAAGTTAGACTTTCGCTCTCCTCTATTGAGTGGTCAAAACTGCATGCAGTTGAAAATTACCTAATGGATGTGGGCAAACCGAGAGGAAAAGAATGAAGAAATTCAACAAAGCATCGGCTGTTGTTGCAATTGCGATCTCTGGCTTACTTCTAGCTGGATGTTCAAGTAGTGGCAATGATGGTTCTGGTGCGCTAAAGATTGGATCGCTACTACCTGAGACAGGTAACTTAGCATTCCTTGGACCACCAGAGTTTGCTGGTATCGATCTTGCTATCGAAGATATCAACGCTGCCGGTGGAGTTCTAGGAAAAGATGTAGAGCACCTACGCGGTGACTCAGGAGATACTAGTACTGATATTGCACAACAAACTGCTGATGCACACATCGCAGCTGGTGTTGGCGCAATTATTGGTGCAGCATCATCAGGAGTATCACTAACAGTTATTGATAAAATTGCCTCTGCTGGCATTGTTCAGATGTCACCAGCAAACACAGCTCCAGTTCTTACAGATTACGCTGATGACGGTTACTACTTCCGCACTGCACCATCTGATACCTTCCAAGGAGCAATTCTTGGACAGTTAATGGCACAGAATGGCGCTAAGAACGCCGTCTTCTTAACCATGGATGATGCTTACGGAATTGGCTTGTCTAAGTATGCACGTGCAGCATTTACTGGAACATCAACAGATATTGTGTATGATCCACAAGCGGCTGAGTTTGCTGCTGATGTTGCAAAGGCTAAGGCTGCAAGGCCAGATGCAATTGCGATTCTTGGATTTGAAGAGACAACCAAGATCCTTACCGAGCTAATCAAGCAAGGAATCGGTCCTAAGAATGTTAAGATATACCTAGTTGACGGAAACCTTTCAGGTGGCGCATACAAAGATCTTCCAGCAGGCGTTATGACAGGTGTTAAAGCAACCCTGCCAGGCGTTTACACTGATGGCGTTCTACGTGATCGTCTATTAGCTGTAGATCCTGCACTTGAGGATTTCTCATACGCTCCAGAGTCATATGATGCAACAATTCTTATTGCATTAGCAGCTGAGCAGGCCGGAAAGACAGATGGTCAGTCAATCCGCGATAACCTGGCCTCAGTTTCATCTGGTGGTACAAAATGTGCAACCTTCGCTGATTGCAAGGCTCTAATCGCAGACGGTAGCGATATCAACT
>JAQCGQ010000031.1 GCA_027730465.1 Actinomycetota bacterium
GTGCTCTAGTTCGCTTCCTTTAAATGTAGCTAATACCTTTCGTTCCTCTCCTAGAACTGATGCTAAATCAGAGGCAACTACTAAGCGTTCAGTTAAATTATCATTTGTAATTTCAATTACCTGATATTCCACCTTAGGATTTACAGCAACAGCGGTATTGGCAACTAATGTCCATGGGGTAGTAGTCCAAATGAGCAGGCTTGCATCGAGATCGGCTAACTTCCCTGAGGTTGCTTTAAATCTAACAAAAACAGATGGATCTTTAATGGTTTCATAACCTTGAGCTAATTCATGATCGGATAAGCCCGTTCCACATCTTGGGCAATATGGTGCAACTCTATGGTCTTGAACTAGTAAACCTTTTTTCCAAATTTGCGTTAGTGACCACCAAACACTTTCAATATAGGCAGGTGACATTGTCCAATAAGCTTCATCAAAATCTACCCAAAAGCCCATTCGCTTTGTCATATCAGTGAATTCACCAACATGGCGTTGCACTGATTCCCGACACTTTTCATTAAAGGCTGCTACACCAAACTTTTCAATATCTGCCTTACCGGTAAAACCCAATTCTTTCTCTACTGCAATTTCAACTGGTAGTCCATGACAATCCCAACCGGCTTTGCGAATTACTTGCTTACCTTTCATTGTTTGAAAGCGCGGAAATAAATCCTTAAAAACTCTAGCTTCAATATGGTGGGTGCCAGGCATTCCATTTGCAGTAGGAGGGCCCTCATAAAAACTCCAACGCGGTGCACCGTTACGATTTGCAACTGACTTTTCAAAAATTTGATTCTGCGACCAAAAATCCAAAATAGTAGCTTCCATTGATGGAAGATCAATTTGCGCAGGTAAGGTGTTAATTGTGCGCTTCAGGTTCGTATCCACCCTACATTCTAACGCGGGATTGATACCTTTTTCTGAACTCTCATTACACGCAGGGGTGGCGGTTGGTAATTAGAAGCAACAAGCCATAACCTTTGCCCCTCCAGGAGGTATCGTGGCTATTAGTAAGTTATTTAAGAAATCAGCAAAAAAAAGTAAGAAGTCTTCCAAAAAAAAGCCGGCTAAATCAGCCGTTAAAAAGTCAACGAAAAAAGCACCTGCCAAAAAGGTGGCAAAGCGATCACCAAATATTGTAAAGCCTAAACTTGCTAAGAAATCATCATTTAAAAAAGTACCTGGTAAACCATTTCCTGCCAAGTTACAAACTTCAACTTCAGGTTCTTCAACAACAATTTCTGTTACATCGACAATACCAAATGCAAATGCAACTCCAATTGTGGAAGAGCGCAGGTTAGTTATGTTGCCACCACCAAAGCCAGTGTCAAAGTCAAAGAAAGCAGCAGCACTAAAGCCGATCAAAAGTGCACCAGCTCCACTTGTAGCTACGGCAAGTGAGATGGCATGGAATGCCACTGAGTTAAAAAGCATTAAAGCCGAACTTTCTAAAGATTTAGTTAGGTTACGTAAAGAGTTGGAAACAGCAGAGGCTGAGATGGAAGATTTAGTTGAAGCCGCAGGAGTTGGCGCAGGAGATGATCAAGCAGATGCTGGTGCGAAAACTTTTGAGCGTGAGCATGAAATGTCATTGGTCTATAACGCTCGAGATATGGTGCAGCAAACTGAGCGAGCCCTTGAGCGAATTAATAATAAAACTTACGGCAAGTGCGAAGAGTGTGGAAATTTTGTAGGCAAAGCAAGGCTACAAGTTTTTCCAAGAGCAACACTTTGCATGGTGTGTAAACAAAAAGAGGAACGACGCTGAACTATATTCAGCGCAAATGGTTAGCGGCCACTGCTTTAATAGTTTTTGGCATAGACTATTTAACAAAATCACTTGCTATCAAATATCTATCAGATGAGCCAAAACAAATAATCGGTTCACTGCTGCAATTTAGACTGATCTTTAACTCGGGGGCAGCGTTTAATCTTGCTTCGAGTGCAACAATATTGCTATCAAGTTTTGCAATTATTATGGCGGGCGTGATTTTTTATTATGGAAGAAGCGTAAGGTCTAATCCTTGGGCAATCTCCCTTGGCTTAGCCTTGGGTGGGATATTTGGCAATTTATCTGATCGAATTTTTCGAACTCCAGGTGCCTTACAGGGCGAAGTAGTCGATTGGATTCAAATACCTAACTGGCCGGTTTTTAACATTGCAGATATGTCAGTGGTTAGTGCTGCAATACTGATTACATTGCTAAGTTGGAAAAATGTGCCATTTGGTAAAGATAAGGGTGATCTGTGAGTTCGCGCGAGGTTAGAAATTTATCAATCCCAGAGGGATTAAATCAGGAACGAGTAGATGCTGCATTATCTAGATTACTTGGGCTATCTCGCAATGTAATTGTAGGGTTAATCGAATCTGGTGAAATATCTAAACTTGGCAAGCCAATTGGCAAATCTGATCGAGTGATTACTGGTGATCAACTTGAAGTTTTAATGCCAGCTGCTAAAGGTGAAGCAAAGTTAGTTGCAACCCCAATTGATGGTTTAAAAGTTGTCTATGATGACGAATACTTAATTGTGATTGATAAACCAGTTGGGATAGCCGCCCACCCAAGTCCTGGTTGGCAGGGAGCAACTGTTGTTGGTGCAATATTTGCTGCCGGTTATCAACTTGCAACATCTGGTGCAGCAGAGCGGCAAGGAGTTGTTCATAGGTTAGATGTTGGAACATCTGGGTTAATGGTGGTTGCAAAAAATGAGATTGCATACTCCCATCTAAAAGATCAGTTTCGTGAGCGCACCGTCTCTAAGGTTTATCACGCTTTAGTGCAAGGTCATATGGATCCAACCGTTGGCACCATCGATGCCCCAATTGATCGACATCCAAAAGAGGATTATCGTTTTGCAGTTGTTGCAAATGGAAAGCCAAGTATTACTCACTACAAAACACTAGAAGTATTTCCAGCAGTTACGTTACTTGAAATTGAACTAGAGACTGGTCGAACACATCAGATCAGAGTCCATTTTTCTGCGCTGCATCATCCGTTAGTTGGTGACCTGACCTATGGATCAGATCCAGTACTTGCGCAAAAACTTACAATCACTCGGCCTTGGCTACATGCCAAGCAACTTGCCTTCACCCACCCAGGCAATGGTGAGCGCCTATCCTTTAATTCTGAGTACCCTGAGGATCTGACACGCTCACTAGCGCTTCTTTCAGATTTAGCCCGCTAGAAATTAAAGTCAGTAGTAACCTCACCATTCATGTCTGAGCTAACTGGAAACCTGAAAAATTCGGAGAATTTTGTGCACCTGCATGTGCACACCGAATACTCAATGTTAGATGGCGCTGCAAAAATCTCTGAACTAGTTGCTGAAGTAGCACGGCTAGAAATGCCAGCAATTGCGATGACAGATCATGGAAATGTCTTTGGTGCATTTGAGTTTCATAAGGTTGCTAAATCTGCAGGTGTGAAACCAATAATTGGTATTGAAGCTTATGTAGCACCTGAATCAAGATTTGATAAGCGAAGAGTTAAGTGGGCTGAAGGCGGACAGGATGATGTATCTGGCGGAGGGGCATATACCCATATGACTTTACTTGCTGAAAATAATCAAGGACTTTCTAATTTATTTAAGCTCTCTTCTTTAGCTTCTTTAGAGGGTTTTTATTACAAGCCAAGGGTTGACCGAGAGCTTCTCTCAAAGTATTCAAAGGGAATAATTGCTACAACAGGTTGCGCGGGAGGTGAGATTCAAACCAGATTACGTATGGGTGGGTATAAAGAAGCGATCAAAGCCGCAAGTGAATACAGGGATATCTTTGGGCCGGAAAATTTCTATCTTGAAATAATGGATCACTCAATTGAGATTGAGCAAAGAGCTTTTGCTGATTTAATTAAATTAGGAAAAGAGTTAAATCTTCCACAATTAGCCACTAACGATCTTCACTACACACACCATGAAGATGCGGCAGCACATGAGGTATTACTTTGTATTCAATCTGGTTCAACAATGGCAGATCCTAAGAGATTTAAGTTTGAGAACTCAGAGTTTTACCTAAAGAGCCCAGCACAAATGCGAAAAATATTTAAAGATTTCAAACAAGCCTGCGATAACACATTATTAGTTGCCAAGCGTTGTGAAACTACTATGCGTGAGGGTGAGAATTTACTGCCGCAATTTCCTGTACCGGCTGGACAAAGTGAAGATAGTTGGTTAATTAAATTAGCAAATGATGGTTTAGCTGCAAAGATGGGTAGCAATATTCCATCTGAATATCAGGATCGTCTTAACTTTGAACTAGAAGTAATGATTAAGATGGGATTTCCAGGATACTTTTTAGTTGTGGCCGATCTTTGTGATCATGCGCGCAATGTAGGGATCAGAGTTGGCCCGGGCCGTGGATCAGCAGCAGGTTCATTAGTGTCTTATTCTCTCGGTATCACTGGACTAGATCCGATTAAGTTCGGATTATTGTTTGAGAGATTTTTAAATCCTGAACGTATCTCTATGCCTGATATTGATCTTGATTTTGATGAGCGCAGACGCTCAGAAATGATTCAATACGCTACTACTAAATACGGTGATGATCGAGTTGCTCAGATAATCACCTATGGCACAATTAAATCAAAGCAAGCAATTAAAGATTCCACCAGAGTGCTCGGATATCCATATGCACTAGGTGAACGCTTAACTAAATCGCTGCCACCTTCAGTTATGGGTAAAGATATTTCACTTTCTGGCATATTTAATATGGATGATGAGCGTTATGGTGAGGCATCTGAATTTAGAAATTTATATGAAAGTGATCCAGATTCAAAAAAGATTGTTGATACCGCCCTTGGAATCGAAGGATTAAAGCGTCAGTGGGGAGTGCACGCAGCTGGAGTGATATTAAGTAAGGAACCACTTGTTGATGTAATTCCAATTCATCGCCGCGATGCAGATGGCGCCATCATTACCCAGTTTGATATGGGAGCATGTGAAGCAACAGGTTTACTTAAGATGGACTTTTTGGGACTTAGAAATCTATCTGTCTTAGATGATTGCTTAATAAATATTGAAAAAAATCTTGGTAAAAAAGTGGTATTAGAAAGCTTGCCGCTATCTGATAAAAAGACTTTTGAATTACTCTCTCGTGGCGACACACTTGGCGTATTTCAATTAGATAGTGCACCAATTAGGTCTTTGCTGCGCTCAATGGCACCTGATAGTTTTGAAGATATAGCTGCCGTTATTGCCCTTTACCGCCCGGGCCCTATGGGTGAAGATTCACATAATAAATACGCAGATTATAAAAATGGTCGTAAGGCCCCTATTGGTATTCATCCTGAATTGGATATGCCATTAAATGAAATATTAAAAGATACCTATGGGCTAATTGTTTATCAGGAGCAAGTGTTAGCGATTGCGCGAAAAGTTGCTGGTTTTACTCTGGGTCGTGCGGATCTACTACGTAAGGCAATGGGCAAGAAAGATAAAAAGATATTGGATAAAGAGAAAGTTCACTTCGAAGATGGAATGAAAGCAAATGGTTTTTCTGAAGATGCAGTTGAGAAGTTATGGCAAACACTGATTCCTTTCTCGGATTATGCTTTTAATAGATCACACAGCGCAGGATATGGACTACTTTCATTTTGGACTGCTTATTTAAAAGCTAACTATCCATCAGAATATATGGCTGCTTTACTTACCAGCGTTCGAGACGATAAAGATAAAAGTGCCCTCTATCTAAATGAATGTAGGCGTATGGGTATAAAAGTATTGCCGCCTGATGTTAATGAATCAGATTCTGAATACACCCCTATTGGGGCTGATATCAGATTTGGATTAACGGCTATTAGAAATATCGGCGAAAATGTTGTGGCCTCAATAATCGGCAATCGAAAAGATAAGGGTCGTTATGAAAGTTTTGGCGATTTCTTAACTAAAGTTGATGCAATAGTGTGTAATAAAAAGAGTATTGAATCACTAATTAAAGCTGGAGCATTTGATTCATTGCAACATACACGACGAGGTTTAATGATGGTCTTCTTAGAAACTCTAGACGCCGTCTCTGAATCTAAACGGGCGGAATCTATCGGGCAATTTGATTTATTTGGTGCTACAAACTCAACAAGTGTTAATGGAGTTGTATTAGATATTCCAAACACTGAGTGGGAAAAAATGATGCTGCTTGGTTATGAGCGAGAGATGCTTGGGCTATATGTATCTGATCATCCATTACTCGGTGTTGAGCACATTCTGCGTTCAATAGCTGATTTTTCAATTAGCCAAATTTCTGAGGTTAGTCATGACCAGATAATTACAATTGGAGGCTTAATCACACAAATACAACGCAAAGTTTCAAAGCAGGGAACACCTTGGGCAATTGTTACTGTTGAAGATTTAGATGGCGCAGTTGATGTTTTGTTCTTCTCCAACGCTTATGCAAATCATGGTGTTAATTTAGTGGAAGATAGAATTGTGGCAATTAGGGGCCGAGTTGATAAACGAGAAGAACAACCTAGAATTTCAGCATTAGATTTAACTCTGCCGGATTTAAAACAAATACCAACAGGCCCACTTATAATTTCGATGGAAATGTCGCGGTGCACACCTCCGGTAATTGATCGAATGAATGAAATTTTGCGATCACATCCTGGAGGGCGTGAAGTTCATCTCAGGCTCCTGGATGGCGAAAAGAGGACAGTTCTTAAGCTAGATGAGGGGTTAAAAGTTACGTCATCACCAAGTTTAAGTGCAGATTTGAAAACTGTTTTAGGTCCTGACTGCTTAGTTCTCTAGTTATAAAAATTGGATATCACTTCTGATAACTAAGAGTCACCCTCAAATATTGGAGCAATTGATATTGGATAGGCATATTGGGCTTGTAAAATATCTGGCACATCACAATAGATACATACGACAGAATAGGTGAGTGGAAAAGGCGCTGCTCTCACTTGAATGCTTTCGAGTATATGCGCGTGATTTTAATGTAATACCAGTGGCTCGAAAAATATCATTAGCTGGTCAATCTCCGCTTTCTATTTATAATAAATTAGCTTCAAACAGAAGTGGAACATTCTTACTTGAATCAGCAGAGGCTGGAATTTGGGCACGTTACTCATTTATTGGAATAAATAGTGAGGCAACTCTTACTGAATCAAATGGGTTAGCAATTTGGGAAGGGGTAATGCCGTCTGGAGCGCCAACTGGAATTGATCCCTTATCGGCGCTGCGAATTTCAACAGCTCACCTTCGCTCACCAAAACTTCCTGATTTACCACCTCTTACTGGTGGACTAGTCGGTTATCTTGGTTATGAAATTGTTAGAAGGCTAGAAAAAATACCAAATCTTGCAAACACAGATGTTGATATTCCAGAGATTGCCATGATGCTCACATCAGATTTAGCAGTTTATGATCATAAAGAAAAATTGATTACTTTAATTGCTAATGTAATAAATTGGGATGGAAGCACAGAGCGCGTGGATGAGGTCTATGGCTTAGCTATTAAGAGATTAGATAAAATGG
>JAQCGQ010000032.1 GCA_027730465.1 Actinomycetota bacterium
GGGAAAAAGTTATGAGTGTAGACCCAGTTTCTAACGATGAAATTAAAGATCTTGCTCGAAATGCACCTTTAACAAGGCCACGTCCTGGACATGCAGATTTAGTTGGAATGCAGAAATTTAACTTTTCGGATGCGAGACCCGTATTAGAGAGGGCAAGTGCAAGAGAGACAGCCTCAAGAGTCGCATTAGGAGCAGTGGCGCGCGCTTTTCTCAAACAGGCGGTTGGAATTGAAATATTAAGCCATGTGATCTCAATTGGTAAGGTCGGTGTAGCTGAAGATTATTCACTGCCCACCATTTCAGATCGCAATCGAATTGATGAGAATCCAGTGCGATGTGCTGATCAAAAGGTAAGTGAAGCGATTGTTAAAGAAATTGAAGCAGCTCATCGCGATGGAGACACACTTGGTGGAGTTGTTGAAGTTTTAGCTTATAACTTACCTCCAGGATTAGGTTCTTACACGCACTGGGATAAACGTCTAGATGCGAAACTAGCTGGCGCAATGATGGGTATTCAAGCGATTAAAGGCGTAGAGATTGGTGATGGTTTCACGACTGCAAGTCGGCGCGGCAGCATTGCTCATGATGAAATTGAGAAGAACTCCAAGGGAGCAATCGCAAGGCGCACTGATCGAGCAGGTGGCACCGAAGGTGGGGTTAGTAACGGCGAAATTCTAAGAGTTAAGGTTGCAATGAAACCAATTTCTACAGTTCCAAAAGCATTGGACACCATAGATGTAGCAACCGGTGAAGCAGCTAAAGCAATTAACCAACGCTCTGACGTGTGTGCGGTTCCTGCTGCTGGAATTGTGGCAGAGGCCATGGCTGCTTTAGTGCTGGCAGATGCAGTTCTTGAAAAATTTGGTGGGGACAGCTTGCAAGAGACTAAACGAAACTTTGAGAACTACATTAAGACTTTAGATATAAAGTAATGCTTACGAAAATCGTCTTAATTGGCCCACCAGGTGCGGGCAAATCCTCAGTAGGTCGTGCTTTATCAAAAGAGCTTTCTATGCCATTTATTGATAGTGACAGCGAGGTTGAGAAAATTGCTGGTAAAAAGATCTCCGAAATATTTGTTGATGATGGAGAACAAGCCTTTCGTAAGATGGAAGTTGATGTTGTTAGTAAATTACTTGCCGACTTTAGTGGTGTAATTGCATTAGGCGGGGGGGCTCCAATTACCAAAGAAACTCAAACTCAATTAGAGGCCTGTGATTTCCCAGTAGTATTTATCGATGTTTCAATCTCACAGGTGGCAAATAGAGTTGGGTTCAATAAAGATAGGCCTTTACTTTTAATAAACCCTCGACAACAGTGGCTAAATTTAATGAATGCTCGCCGTCCAATTTATGAGCGGCTTGCAACCGAAATCGTCTCATCCGATAACAAAAAACCAGCTGAAGTTGCCAAAATTATTAGTGAAAAACTAAAGAGTAAATTATGAAAACAATTAGTGTGAAAGCCGAGCATAGTTACCAAGTTGAAATCGGAGTTGAGTTTTCAGGTGTTATAAGACAAATATGTAATAGCTACAGAAAAGTTTTGCTATTAGCCCCCAGTTCTCTTATAAAGCAATTTAAAGTAAAAGAGTTGAAAAATTTATTCCTACTTCCTACTCCAAATGGTGAAAGTCAAAAGAGTGTTCAATTTTTAGATCGTATTTGGCGAAAAGCTGCATCAATTGGATTAGAAAGAACGGATGCCATTATTGGATTCGGCGGGGGAGCCACTACCGACGTCGCCGGCTTTGCAGCTGCAACTTGGCTTAGAGGGATAAGTTGGTATGCGATACCTACTTCACTAGCTGGAATGGTTGATGCTGGTATTGGCGGAAAGACTGGAATAAATTCTGCTGATGGGAAGAATTTAATTGGATCTTTTTATTCACCAAAAAAAGTATTTATCGATCCACACTTTTTAGAAAGCTTACCCAAGCGTGATATTTCTGCTGGAATGGCAGAAGTTATTAAGTGTGGATTTATTGCTGATTATAAGATTTTAAATCTTGTTCAAGAAGATATTTTAGACTATCCACAATTAATTTTCCGAGCTGTTAAGGTAAAGGCCGATGTTGTCTCTAAAGACTTTAAAGAGAGTAAACTTCGTGAGATTTTAAACTATGGTCATACTTTAGGACATGCAATTGAGAAAGATAGTAAATACAAATTGCGCCATGGTGAGGCCGTAAGTATCGGAATGATATTTGCAGCGGAACTAAGTAAGGATCTAGCTAATTTATCTGAGGATGCAGTTTTACTGCATCGTGAGTTATTAAGAAACTTCAATCTACCCTTGAATTACAGCAAGGGCAGATGGAAGAGTTTGTCCGTATTGCTTATGCAGGATAAAAAGGTCAAGCAGTCCAAATTACGTTTTATTGGTATTAGCAAAATTGGTAAACCAGTCTGGTTAGAGGATGTTTCTTTGAGCACACTTGCAAAGGTGTATGAGAGAATAAGCAAATGAAGGTATTGATTCTAAATGGCCCAAATCTTTCTCGTCTTGATCTTCGAGAAAAAAGTTATTATGGCGATCTTGATTATGCAGGCTTGAAGAAAGCTATTGAGTTAAAAGCAACTTCACTTGGGATTGATATCGATGTTAGGCAGAGTGATAGTGAAAGTGAATTAATCTCTTTCCTACATGCGGCTGCAGATAAAAAACAGCCAGTGATATTTAATCCAGCAGCTTTTACTCATTATTCCTATTCAATTCGTGATGCAGTAACAATGCTTAAAGCACCAGTAATTGAAGTGCATCTATCAAATCCACTCTCTCGTGAGGAGTTCCGCCATACCTCGGTTATTAGTGGGGTAGTAAATGGAACTATTGCTGGATTTGGTGTCGAGAGCTATCACCTTGCGCTAATCGCAATGCAAAAACTACTTGTCTAACAAGGTAGGCTAGGCCAATAATTTTCTGGTAGATATCAGAGTTAATAATGTCTGAGATGGGATAAACATGGCGACAACAAATGATCTTAAAAATGGTATGACTTTGAATATTGATGGTCAGCTTTGGAATGTTGTCGAGTTCCAACATGTTAAGCCTGGTAAAGGCGGAGCATTTGTTCGCACAAAAATGAAATCAGTTCTTTCTGGCAAGGTTGTTGAAAAAACATTAAATGCTGGCGTAAAGGTGGAAGTTGCTTCAGTTGAAAAGAGAGATATGCAATATCACTATAAAGATGGCGAAGATTTCATGTTTATGGATTCAACAAATTATGACCAAATTAGAATTAGTAAAGAAACAGTTGGAGATGCCGTTGATTACATGTTAGAAAACACCGATGCTATTGTGGCAATGCATGAAGGAAACCCACTTTTTATCGAGTTGCCTGCATCTGTTGAACTCAAAATTACTTATACGGAACCAGGTTTACAAGGTGATAGATCTTCCGGTGGTACAAAACCTGCAACAGTTGAAACTGGAATTACAGTTCAGGTTCCACTTTTCATTAAACAGGATGAAAAGGTATTAGTTGATACTCGTACTGGTGCTTATCTAGGTCGAGCAAACTAATAGTGTCTGCGCGTAGTAAGGCTCGAAAGCGGGCGTTTGATTTTTTATATGAAGCAGATATAAAGAAAGTCCAAGCGTCAGATCTCTTTAGTTCTCGAGGAGCTGCTGAATTATCGCAAGAACCGTATGTTCTAACCTTAATATCAGGAGTAACTAAGCATATAAACAAGATTGATGAATTAATTATCACATATGCGCAAGGCTGGGATATGGATCGAATGCCGCCAATTGACCGCAATATACTTAGAATTGCAATCTTCGAAATACTCTGGGCATCAGATATCGAGATTCAAGTAGCCTGTGATGAAGCTGTTGAATTAGCGAAATCTATTTCAACTGATGAATCCTCTAGTTATATAAACGGCGTTTTAGGTCGAATCATTAAACTAAAGGATTCAATAGCAATCTAGGCTCTAATTAGACCTAGTTTTTCTAGATCAGCGAGTAGTTCCTGCTCTCCTTGCTGGAGCAACATAGCTAAAAACTGTAAATCATTAACTCGAACTGTCAGTACCTGACCGTTCCAATCTTTGCGTCTGTCACAGTTACCTCGCACAAATCTTTGAATCATGGAGGAGTATTCACTTTGTTCTGCTGATAATTTAGCGAGATCAAGCGTGATACTACGAGTGCTAACTTGTGGAGGTATATCAGGGAATAACTCCGATACTGGAACTTGATAAAAATCCATAAGCAAAATTGCTTTTTTTAGAGAGATTGCTCGGTCTGCCCTTTCGTAAGAGCCGATTACAACCGCTTTCCACTTACCGTTTGAGTTTTGCTCTACATCTTGCAAGCTCCACCCTTTTGATTTTCTGATTATTCTTAGTCGATCTGCTGGGTTATTTTTGTTCATTACGTCAGGCTAACCACACCTAGATTTTGATGATTTCCGATATCCACAGATCATCTGATACTATTCGGCGTTTCCTTTAACGATCCGTCCCGAGAGGCGGCGAAGGAGAAGTAAATGGGTGTTTTGCTATCAAGTAGCGACATAGATCGCGCTCTTAAACGTATTTCACATGAAATCATTGAACATAATCAAGGTGTCACTAATTTAGTTTTGATGGGTATTCCTACCCGCGGTGCATTTCTTGCCGATCGTATTTCAACATTCATTTCTGAAATTGAAGGCGAAGTCGCGTCAGGGGTTTTAGACATAACCTTGCACCGCGATGATTTAAGGCTTCGCCCACCTAAACCATTACTACCAACAAGGCTGCCAGCCGGTGGCATTGAGGGTAAAGATTTAGTCCTAATCGATGATGTTCTCTTCTCAGGCCGCTCTATTAGAGCCGCGCTGGATGCTATTGGAGAGTTAGGACGACCTAGAAGTGTCCAACTGGCTGTTTTAGTTGACCGCGGCCATCGCGAGCTACCTATTCGCGCAGATTACGTAGGAAAAAATATTCCAACTGCTAAGAGTGAAAGTGTGAAAGTTCATCTTGCTGAGTATGACAAGGAAGATCTCGTGGAGTTGATTAAATGATTACCGGCCACCTGCTTTCAGCAGCGGATCTGACAAAGGATGAAGCACTTAATTTATTGGCTACTGCTAAGGAATTAGCTGCTATAACCGACGGGCCAAATAAAAAATTACCAACTCTGCGTGGTAAAACAATTGTGAATCTATTTTTTGAAGACTCCACAAGGACACGTATTAGTTTTGAAACAGCTGCGAAGAGATTATCAGCTGATGTAATCAACTTTTCTGCAAAAGGGTCATCGATAAGTAAGGGTGAGAGTCTTAAAGACACTGCTCAAACCTTGCAAGCAATTGGAGCAGATGCGGTTGTAATTAGGCATGGCAGTAGTGGAGCAGCAAAGCGACTTGCAGACACGCAGTGGATTCAGGCTGCAGTAATAAACGCCGGTGATGGCACTCATGAACACCCAACTCAAGCCTTACTTGATGCTTTTACAATCAAGCAACATCTTGCTGAAAACAAAAAAGACCTATCTGGTCTTAGAGTATTAATTGTTGGAGACATTCTACATTCTAGAGTTGCTCGAAGTAATGTTTTACTACTTACTAAATTAGGTGCAGAAGTAGTCTTAGTTGCGCCTCCAACATTATTGCCAGTTGGGGTCAATGACTGGGCAGTTACAGTTTCCTATGATCTAGATAGTGAAATAGAAAAATGTGATGTTGTAATGATGCTAAGAATTCAACTAGAGCGGATGGCAGATTCATTCTTCCCAACTGAGCGCGAATACTCTCGTAGATATGGATTAAATAATTCAAGGCTTATGAAACTGAAAAAGAATGCAATTGTTATGCATCCAGGTCCTATGAATCGGGGACTAGAGATATCAGCAGAGAGCGCTGATGATCTTAAGTCAGTAATTGTCGATCAGGTGAAAAATGGTGTTTCGGTTCGAATGGCCGTTTTATATGAACTGCTCGGTGGCGCTGCATTGGTGGGTAGTAAATGATAAAAATCATAAATGCCAAATTAGCTGATGGAAGTATGGTTGATGTTGAAATCCAAAATAACTTGATTTCAAAAGTTAGTAAAACCGGTGGTAGTAAGTCTGGTGACTCAATTGATGCAACGGGTAAAATGTTGCTACCAGGATTAGTTGATCTTCATACTCATCTGCGCGAACCTGGGCGAGAAGATGCTGAAACTGTTTTATCTGGCTCTACCTCAGCAGTTGCTGGTGGATACACCGCAATATCTTCTATGGCTAACACCAATCCCGTAGCTGATACTGCTGGAGTGGTTGAACAAATATATAGATTGGGTAAAGAAGCTGGCTTGTGCGATGTAAATCCAATAGGTGCTGTTACAAAGGGTATTAAAGGTGAGCAATTAGCCGAACTTGGCGCAATGGCTGATTCGATAGCAGCTGTGAGAATATTTAGTGATGATGGAAATTGCGTTGCTGATCCTCTAATAATGCGAAGAGCTTTAGAGTATGTAAAAACTTATAACGGAATAATTGCTCAACACGCACAAGAGCCAAGACTGACAATAAATGCCCAAATGAATGAGGGCAGTGTTTCAGCGCGAATAGGTTTACCAGGATGGCCAGCAATAGCTGAGGAAGCAATTATTGCTAGAGATATCTTGCTAGCAGAACATGTGCAATCTAGATTACATATTTGCCACGTAACGACCGCAGGTGGGGTTGAACTAATTCGTTGGGCGAAGCAGCGTGGTATTCAAGTAACAGCTGAAGTGACACCGCATCATCTACTTCTAACAGATGAGTTGGTAGAAAATTATGATCCAATCTATAAAGTTAATCCACCTCTTCGAACCCAAAAAGATGTGATGGCACTGAGAGAAGGGCTAGCAGAAGGTGTAATTGATATTGTTGCAACAGATCATGCACCTCACTCAGAGGAACATAAAGATTGTGAATGGCAGGCAGCGGCCTTTGGAATGCTTGGTCTTGAAACTTCTTTGTCTGTTGTGATTAAGACAATGATTGAAAGCAAGTTGATAGATTGGCCACAGCTAGTTGATCGAATGTCGATTCGGCCAGCGCAGATCGCAGGCTATAAAACACAGGGTCAAGTTATTAAAGAAGGCAGTGTTGCCAATTTACTATTATTAGACTCAAATTCTAACTGGCAGGTAGATAGAAATA
>JAQCGQ010000033.1 GCA_027730465.1 Actinomycetota bacterium
AAAACTGGTTTAACTGTTTTAACTGGTGAAACTGGCGCTGGTAAAACAATGGTGTTAACTGCACTTGGCTTAGTTCTAGGCAATAAGAGTGATGCAGATTTGGTGAGATCAGGATCTGAGCGAGCGGTAATTACTGGAAAGTTTTCTATACCTAAAGATCTAGCCCAAAAGATTTCTGCCTCTGGTGGTGAAGTTGATCAAGACAGCGTAGTAATTACTAGAACAGTTAGTAGTGAAGGTAAATCAAGAGTATTAGTAGGGGGAGCGGTTAGTTCCGTTGCTGCAGTTGCAGCTTTTGCGCCATCCTTAGTTGAGATTCATGCTCAGTCCTCTTCTTCAAAATTAACTAAACCAACTGTTGCCAGAGAGTTATTAGATCGCTTCGCAGGCGTGGATCTCAGTGGTTATCAAAAGCATTATCTGCAGTATCAGCAAATTATCAATCGTATTCAGGATTTAACTTTGCAACTAAGCCAGGCTGATAAAGAAATATCCTTACTAAGTGAGTTAGCTGATGAGTTTACAAAATTATCTCCAAAAAGTGGTGAATTACTTGAGATTGAAAATCAAATTGGCAAACTTGGTTCAGTTGAACAATTAAATCAAGTACTTACGCAGTCACTTAATATTCTTGAGGATGAGGATATTTCTGCACTTAACTTACTACAGCAAATTCGAAAATCACTTGATCAGATAAAGGGTAAAGACAGTGCATTAGATAAAATAATCGATCAATTCACTGAGAACTTACTTAATTTACAAGATATTGGTGGCGACCTAACTTCGTACCTAGCAAATCTTGAGGTAGACCCAGCTAGGTTTGCCGCCTTACAAGAGCGTAAAGCCGCTTTAAACTCTTTGCTAAAAAGATATGGAAAAGGCGGTGATCGAGATATTGCATATGAACAATTACTTATTGATGGTCAAGGGGCTAGAGATAAGATCGCAGATCTCTCCGGCGGTAGTGCGCGAATTACCCAGTTGCAGAAAGAAGCAGATCTACAATTTGTTGAGTTAAAGCAGGCAGCCTTGGCGGTATCAAAGGCACGTCAAAACGGCGCTGACAAGTTATCAAATCTAGTTACAAATGAGATAAAAAATCTTTCTATGCCTAATTCACAATTTATTATTGAGCAAACAATGGCTGATGCTGATGTTGCAAAAAATTACACACCAGCAGGATTAGATGAGATCTCTATTTTATTTGCAGCTCATGCCGGGGCATCAGCGCTACCATTAAATAAAGTGGCCAGCGGAGGTGAGTTATCTCGAGTCATGCTGGCTCTTGAAGTAGTAATTGCTGAAGCTGAGCCAGTTGGAACATATATTTTTGATGAAGTTGACGCTGGTGTTGGCGGTAAAGCAGCTGTTGAAGTTGGAAGAAGATTGGCAAAACTTGCAAAATCGGCGCAGGTAATTGTAATAACGCATCTAGCGCAAGTTGCAGTCTGGGCTGATAATCATTTAATTGTAAAAAAGAGTGAAAATGGTTCTGTAACTCAAAGTGATGTGATTGATATGAGTGCAGAGGCTAGAAAAGTTGAGATTGCAAGAATGCTAAGTGGTCAGGAGGATTCACAAACCGCACAAGAGCATGCAACTGAGTTATTGGAGATTGTTAGAAATTCATGATAATCTAGTCTTCCATGACCGCCAATCATGTGAGTAAACATATATTTGTTACAGGTGGCGTCGCCTCAAGTTTAGGCAAAGGATTAACTGCATCAAGTTTAGGAAGACTTCTGCGTGCTCGTGGGCTTCGAGTAACTATGCAAAAGCTCGATCCGTATTTAAATGTTGACCCAGGAACGATGAATCCATTTCAACATGGGGAAGTCTTTGTAACCGATGACGGAGCAGAGACTGATTTAGATATTGGCCACTATGAGCGTTTTCTCGATACTAACTTGCATGGATCAGCGAATATAACAACTGGTCAAATCTACTCAGCAGTGATTGCAAAAGAGCGTCGCGGTGAGTATTTAGGGGAGACAGTTCAGGTAATCCCTCATATTACTAATCAAATAAAAGATGCAATGAAGGCCATGGCAGGGCCTGAAGTTGATGTAGTCATCACCGAGATCGGCGGAACAGTTGGCGACATTGAGTCATTGCCATTTCTTGAGGCAGCTCGACAGATTCGCCAAGATATAGGCCGCGATAACGTTTTTTATTTACACGTTTCATTAGTTCCCTATATGGGACCTGCTGGTGAGCTGAAAACTAAACCAACTCAACATAGCGTTTCCGCTCTTAGATCTATTGGTATTACCCCAGATGCAATCGTGCTTCGAAGTGATCGTCAAATTCCCGATGCTGTCAAGAAAAAGATTTCTTTAATGTGTGATGTTGATTTAGAGGGTGTGGTGGCTGCAGTTGATGCAGCATCAATCTATGACATACCTAAAGTGCTGTATGCAGAAGGCTTAGATAGTTATGTCGTTAAGCGACTAGGAGTTAAATGCACTGATGTCATTTGGGGTGAGTGGGAAGATCTTTTAAATAAGGTGCATAAACCAAAATGTGAGGTAACAATTGCACTAGTTGGAAAGTACATTAACTTACCTGATGCTTATTTATCAGTAACTGAAGCACTTAGGGCTGGTGGCTTTGCCAATTATGCAAAGGTAAATATCAAGTGGGTAACGAGTGATAGTTGCGCCAGTGATAAAGATGCTGCTCTTAACCTAGGTGATGTTGATGGAATCTGCGTGCCTGGTGGATTTGGCGTGCGGGGAATTGAAGGAAAACTAGGCGCACTTAAATATGCCCGTGAGAATAAAATCCCAACCTTGGGTCTTTGTTTAGGTTTGCAATGCATGGTAATTGAGGTGGCCCGGAATTTAGCTGGATTAAAAAATGCTAACTCATCCGAGTTTGATGAGAAGACAAGTGACCCAGTTATTTCAACTATGAGTGATCAGGTAGAAATTGTTGCTGGTAACGGTCAAATGGGCGCAAGCATGAGACTTGGTTTATATAAAGCGGACTTACTTGCAAACTCAGTTGTAGCAAATGTTTATGGAAAATCTCGAATCAGTGAGCGTCATCGCCACCGTTATGAAGTAAATAATAAATATCGAGATCAATTAGCTGCAACTGGGTTAATTTTTTCAGGTTTATCTCCGGATAAGCATTTAGTTGAGTTTGTTGAGCTACCAAAAAGTACTCATCCATATTATGTTGGTACTCAAGCTCATCCAGAGTTTCTTTCAAGGCCAACAAATCCACACCCGTTATTTGTAGGATTAATTGCGGCGGCGATCGCTAAGCATGGCAAGTGATCATTTAGCTGATTTTTTTAATTACCTTTCAATCGAGAAAGGCCTCGCGAGTAACACTATAAGTGCTTACCGGTTAGATATTGAGAAGTTCTTTCACTATTTATCGACAAACCAACTTTCGCTTGAAAATGTAACCCCAGAGCAATTATCCTCCTACGTGGCTTGGCTTCGCGGTATGGAAAATACAGAGTTTAAGATCGGTGAATCATCAATTGCTCGAAATATAATTAGTATCCGTAGCTTTTTCACATATCTTGCAAAGGAACATAAGTTTAATAACCCATCTTCAAATTTTAAACCACCAAAGATTGGTAAGCGTTTACCAAAAGCATTAACAATTGATCAGGTAATGAGCATGCTAAATATTGCAGGAACTGATTTGATTTCAAGCCGCGATAAAGCCTTAGTTGAGCTTTTATATGCCACCGGCGCAAGGGTTAGTGAGTTAATTGATTTAAATATTTTAGACATTTCAACATTTGATTCTGAAGCTGGGCCCACAACAACTGTGAAATTAAAAGGTAAGGGTGGCAAGGAGCGGGTTGTGCCAATCGGCTCATATGCCGTTGCAGCAGTTAATGATTATTTAGTTAGATCTCGCCCGACTTTATTAAAAGTAAGTACTCAGAAAGCATTATTTTTAAACCAACGAGGGGGCAGATTAAGCAGGCAAAGTGCATGGAATCTTGTGGCAAAGGCGGCGGAGCGGGCTGGATTATCAGATCAAGTTACGCCTCATTCGATGCGTCACTCATTTGCAACACATTTACTAGATGGTGGGGCTGATATTAGAGTTGTGCAGGAGCTACTTGGACATTCCTCTGTTACTACAACTCAGATATACACACTTATAACCATTGATCGCTTGCGTGAGAGTTACGCAAACGCTCATCCTAGAAGTAAGTTTTAACGACCGCGTAATCTTCGCGCAATAATACTTTGATCACCTTTAGCTTCAAGGTCTGCAATAATTATTGAAAGTGATTCCCTAACAATTCTGCCTCGATCAACTGCGAGCCCAAGGTCACCACGCAAAGCGAGACGTGCTTGATCTAAATCATAAAGTTCATCGGGGGATAGATAAACCGTAATCTTTTCATCATGTTTCTCACGCCCAGATGGCGCGCGATCAAAAGCGTTAACTCTGCGTCTTGGGGTTTGCCTTACTGAATTTTTTGCTGTGACAGTTGCTGCCGGAGTTTGAGTTATCTCTTCGGTATTTTCACGAGATGAGGGAACCGCACTTAGCGTTGCAGTATTTCTAAATAATTCATCCGCTCCCGGCAAACTAACTCTGCGACTCATTTAGCTCCTCCTCTTGCGATTAATTCACGGGCTAGGCGACGATAAGAAGCTGAGCCAGTACTACTACTTGCATAAGCTGTTACTGGAACACCAGCAACCGTTGATTCAGAGAATCTAACTGTTCGAGAAATGATGGTGTCAAAGACTTCATCTGGGAACTCTTTATCAATTAGCTCTAGCACCTCTCTGGAGTGACTAGTTTTCTTTTCAAACATAGTTGCCAAAATTCCCAAGATCTCAAGCTGGGGATTGGTGTTCTCCTTAATTTTTTGAATAGTCTTTTTTACAAGTGAAAGCCCAAGAACTGCAAAATACTCACACTCCATAGGGATAATCACTCCATTTGATGCGGTAAGTGCGTTAACGGTTAATGTGCCAAGCGAAGGTGAGCAATCAATTAAAACCACATCATATCTATCAAGGACAGGTGCTAATAGTTTTCGCAGTTTATGCTCTTTAGCTATTTCAGAAACAAATGCGGCTTCCGCAGCGGCTAGATCTTCATGACCTCTAATGAAATCAAGACCTGGTACAGAAGATTTCAGAATGAAATCCTCTAATTTTGCTTCAGAATCATTTAGCAAATACCAGATTGAACCGTATTGCTCGCGAAGAGCAGTTCCTTTAATACCTAGACCTGTTGTCATTGATGCTTGAGAATCAAAGTCAATTAATAAAACCCTACGGCCAACTTCAGCAAGGGCAGCACCTAGATTAATTGCGGTAGTTGTTTTTCCAACCCCACCTTTTTGGTTTACAACTGAAATGACTCTGGCATTGCCAGCTTCTGGAGTTTTAGTTGGCTCCGGAAAGTTTCGAAGTTTTTTACCAAGTACATCAGAGGTAGTTGCGAGGCTTTCTTCACGAGTTTTAGAAAGGGCAGGTTTGTTTGTCGATTTAGCGTTATATAGAGAAGTCTTTCTAGCGTTTTTTCCCATGTCGGCAACCTACGGTGGGGCAAGTGCAAAGGCAAGGATGCTGGCGGTATCTTGTGCGCATGTCGCAGGAAAATTTATCAGCCACGCCAGTGCCAGCTGCCTCAATTACGGATGGGCGGGTATCTGGATTCTCCCTGCACCTAGAGAATTTTGATGGCCCCTTTGATTTATTGCTGCAACTTATATCTCGACATAAAATGGATATCACTGATATCGCCCTCGGTACGGTAACTGATGAGTTTATTTCCTATATAAAACAGCTAGAAAACAGTGAAAATGGCTGGGATTTAGATAAAACTACTGAGTTTCTGGTAGTAGCTGCAACCTTGCTTGATCTTAAGGCAGCAAAACTTCTGCCATCCGGACAAATCGATGACGAGGCAGATCTTGCTCTACTTGAAGCTCGTGATCTTTTATTTGCCCGACTACTTCAGTACCGAGCCTTTAAAGAACTCTCCGCAATCTTCGCAGAACGTATCGAGCGAGAAGAGAAGTCCTTTGCCAGGTTAGTAGCACTTGAACCGCATTTTGCTCAATTATTACCGGAGGTTTTAATAGGTGTTGGATCCCAAAGGTTTGCAGCGATTGCCAATAGAGTCCTAACCCCAAAGACAGCTCCAACCTTTAACATCGAGCACATACATCGACCTTTAGTAAGCGTAGCCGAACAGGCTTTAAAGGTCGTGGAACACTTAAGGCGAGTCTCCCGTGTCACCTTTAGGGCATTAATTGCTGATGCCGACTCCACGCTAGTTGTAGTTGCAAGGTTTCTTGCATTACTTGAACTCTATAAAGAAGGCGTTGTTCGTTTCGAACAGGTTATTTCACTAGGGGAGTTGCAAATATCCTGGGTTGGAACTGCGCAAGGAGAGGTTAGAGTTAGTGATGAGTTTGATATTCCTGTACAAACGTTAGATGAGGCCGATAATGTCTGAAGTTGAACTACAGCGTTGCCTTGAGGCGATCCTAATGGTCGTTGATGAGCCTGTTTCTGAGCTTGTTTTAGCTCAAATTATCGAGGCACCAACTGAGGAGATACTTTTAGCACTTACATCTCTTGCAACAGAGTATGAGCAAGAGCAGCGAGGTTTTGAACTCCGCCAAGTCTCTGGTGGTTGGCGCTACTACAGTCATCCGGAGATGGCGCCACTGGTTGAAAAATTTGTTTTAGATGGCCAACAAGCGCGACTTACCCAAGCAGCTCTTGAAACCCTATCTGTAATTGCCTATCGCCAACCTGTGTCTAGAACGCGGGTATCTGCGATTAGAGGGGTAAATGTTGAGGCGGTAATGAAGACTTTGGTTAATCGAGGTTTAGTGGAAGAGGCAGGCATTGAGGGCGAATCTGGCGCAGTTTTGTATCAGACAACATCATTTTTCTTAGAAAAA
>JAQCGQ010000034.1 GCA_027730465.1 Actinomycetota bacterium
TGCAAAACTGCTGATGCAACAGGGGAACTAATCTCTAACTCTTCATAAGTGGGCACTCGATTCTCACTAATCCAACTGGCTCTATCCGCTTCATCCTCTAACTCTTTCCTAAATTGAGGATTTTTTGAAAGGTATGAGAAGGCCCAACTCATAACATTTGCGGTAGTTTCATGGCCACTTAAAATTAACGTTAGGACTTCATCACGAATATGATCAATAGATATTTGATCTTGCATTTGTAATAAAATTCCTAGTAAATCACTATCCTTCGTCTCACCACTTGCAAGGCGGTTATTGATAATTGCTTCGGCAATATCAACTAGGCGATCTGATGCCAACTCAAAGGCTTTAAAGTATTTAATCGCTGACTTATCAAAGCGCTCAAGGCCAGGCAGCATGGTGCGCTCAATTCGGTCAATCGCCACCTCCATTGATTGCGCTATCGCCTTTGTGTATTGGTGAGAGTCGGTTCCAAATAAACACCGAGAGACTATCTCAAGAGTTAGCTCCATCATTTCAGGTGTTAAATCAATACTCTCTTTACCGCGCCAATTATTAGTGTGCTCGGTAATTAACTCATGCATTATCGCTACATATGAATCAAGATTTCCATGGTGAAAAGGTGGCTGCATCATGCGCCGGTGAGCTAAGTGAATGGGCTCCTCATTTGTAAGAAGGCCTTCACCAAGCACTTTACGCATTCTGGCAAAGCCAACACCCTTCACAAATTTATGTTGGGAGGCAACTGTCACCTCATGTACGGCAGCAGGGGAGAATAAGCCAATAAATAATCTTCTAGACAAGAAGAATGAACAGCGATCGCCATATTTTCTTTGCATTTTAAGTAAAAACTTTGGGGTATTAACCATAAAAATTGCCGTAATAAGATCAGAAAAAATTGGCGCAGGCCCTGGTAAATTCACATCATTAGACCAGTTGGCACGAAATATTGGTTGCGGAATTTGTGCATACTCAGCGGGCCGTGGTGCGCTATAAGGCTTATTTGCCTGGATGCTCATTTGCTAAGCGTATGCATTTTATGAGGTAAATAGAATGGATTTTGATCAATTATTTGGTTTATTTCTTTAACTTAAGTTAATCTTAAGCCATGTTACTTACAGGCTTCACATCTTCACGCAAATCATTACGCCTGTCATCACTTCTTCTTACCTGCCGCGGCGGGGCCAAGTAACCGGTCCCCTCGTCGCGGAGGTTGGTCACACCGGTAGACCACTTAATCGATGAGGAGAAGAAATAAATGAATAACTTTCCAGAACAAAGTAAATCAAAGATGCCGATATCGCGCTATGCCCCTTATAACTCATTTCCAAATAATGGCTCACTAGCAGATCGCACCTGGCCGTCTAAGACCATGACTAAAGCACCTAAGTGGTGCTCAGTTGATTTACGCGATGGCAATCAAGCATTAATTGATCCAATGGATGCTAATCGAAAACTTGCCATGTTTAAGTTGCTTGTAAAGATGGGATATAAAGAGATTGAGGTTGGTTTTCCAGCAGCTAGTCAGACCGATTTTGATTTCATCCGTAAAATTATTGAGGAAAAGTTAATTCCAGATGATGTTGTAATTCAGGTATTAACCCAAGCCCGTAAATCATTAATTGAGCGCACCTTTGAATCAATTAAAGGATCAAAGCAGGCAATTGTGCATTTATATAACTCAACTTCGACTTTGCAAAGACGAGTCGTCTTTAATCAAGATAAAGCTGGTATTGAAAAGATTGCAACTGATGGCGCACAAATCTGTTTAGATCTAGTAAAAACTGTGCCCGGCACTTTGGTCTCATTTGAGTACTCACCTGAGTCATACACTGGAACAGAGCTTGAGTTTGCGGTGCAGGTTTGTAACGCTGTTAATGATATTTGGAAACCAACTCCGGCATGGAAAACTATTATGAATCTACCTGCCACAGTTGAGATGGCCACACCAAATATTTATGCCGACTCAATTGAATGGATGCATCGCAACCTTAAATACCGCGATAGCGTGGTCTTAAGTTTGCACCCACATAATGACCGAGGCACAGGCGTTGCAGCAGCTGAGCTTGCCTACCTTGCAGGTGCTGATCGAATTGAGGGAACTTTATTTGGTAATGGTGAGCGAACTGGAAATGTTTGCTTAGTGACCTTAGGACTTAACTTATTAAGCCATGGCATTGATCCAATGATTGATTTCTCAAATATTGATGAGATTAGGCGAACAGTTGAGTATTGCAATCAATTAAGAGTTCCTGAACGACATCCATATGGTGGGGATTTAGTCTTTACCGCATTTTCTGGCTCACATCAGGATGCAATTAAAAAAGGCTTTGATCATATGGAAAATGATGCGAAAGTAGCGGGAGTGGATAAAGATAAATTCACTTGGGCAATTCCTTATCTTCCAATTGATCCAAAAGATATTGGTCGCTCCTATGAAGCGGTAATTAGAGTAAATAGCCAGTCAGGTAAGGGTGGGGTTTCTTATCTAATGAAGCATGAGCACCAACTTGATCTACCGCGCAGATTGCAAATTGAATTCAGTCAGGTGATTCAATCAATGACTGATACTGAAGGTGGTGAGATAACACCGGAAGCAATGTGGCATATATTTGAAGACGAGTATTTGCCTGCTAAAGATAATCAATGGGGCAGATTTAAATTAGCTGCGCTTTCGCAGAGTTCGCAGATGGACAAAGATGTTGATCTATCTATTGAGTTAATTGACAAAGGTAAAGCGCAAAAACTTTCTGGTGCAGGCAATGGACCAATTGCAGCATTTGTAGCAATCATAAATACTTATGAATCAAAGCTATCACTTCGTGTTTTAGATTATTACGAGCATGCGTTATCAGCAGGTGGCGATGCCAAAGCGGCTGCCTATCTTGAGTGTGAAATCGCTGGCAAGGTTTATTGGGGAGTAGGAATTGATCCCAGTACAACCACAGCTGCGCTGAAGGCTGTAATCTCATCTATTAATCGCGCAGTTCGTTAACTAACTCTGTCTTACTCCTCTAGTAACTTAGGGGTATGCCGCTATACCGTGATCAAGGAATAGTTCTTCGCACCCAAAAATTAGGTGAGGCTGATCGAATAATTACCTTATTCACAAAAGAACATGGGCGCATTAAAGCGGTGGCAAAGGGTGTGCGGCGAACTAAATCAAGGTTCGGCGCTCGCCTTGAACCTGCAAGTTATGTTGATTTACAACTTTACACCGGGCGAACTTTTGACACTATTACGCAGGTGGTAAGTATTGAAAATTATGGCGATGTCTTATCTAGTGATTATCAAAGCTGGACAATAGCTAGCGCTATATTAGAAGCGGCTGAGCGCTTTACCCAAGCAGAACATGAACCTTCCCTTCAACAATACTTATTAGTTACTGGCTCACTGAAGGTATTAGCAGAGCGTAAGTATGATGCTTCATTAATCTTAGATGCATATTTACTACGTTCACTTGCAGTTGCTGGATACGCCCCATCATTAACTCTTTGCTCAAGATGTGATGCACCAGGCCCGCATAAGTTTTTCTCACTTCAAGGAGGCGGCAGCGTTTGTGTTGGCTGTAAACCATCTGCATGTGCAACACCAACAGTTGCTACCTTAGAGTTAATGGCTGATTTATTAACTGGTAATTGGGAAGGAGCATCAAAGAGTGAAGGCAAGAATAGAAATGAGGCCTCAGGCTTAATTGCCGCCTATCTGCAATGGCACTTAGAGCGGGGCTTACGTTCGCTGCCACTAGTTGAGAGAATTAGCCGTGGCTAAAAAAGTTAAGCAAGCAACACCGCACCGTAATGGAATTAAGCCGCCAAAATTAGAGCGTAAGCAAATTCCAAATCATGTGGCAATTGTGATGGATGGCAATGGCAGGTGGGCAAAGAGTCGGGGATTAGCTAGGACTGCCGGACATGAAGCGGGTGAGAAAGCACTAGTAGATATTGTTCATGGCGCAATTGAAATTGGAGTTAAAGAGTTAAGCGTTTACGCCTTCTCAACAGAGAACTGGAAGAGGTCGCCGGAGGAGGTTAAATTCCTAATGGGATTTAATCGAGAAGTAATTCATAGTAGGCGAGAAGAATTAAATGATCTTGGTGTAAAGATTCGCTGGGTTGGCAGGGAAAAAAGACTTTGGAAAACTGTTATCGATGAGTTAAAGCAGGCCGAATCTTTAACAAAAAATAATAAAGTTTTAACCTTAAATATGTGTATTAATTACGGCGGCAGGGCTGAGATGTTAGATGCAGCTGTTTCTATTGCAAAAGAGGCGGTTAAAAAGAAGATTAAGCCGGATGCATTAACTGAAAAATCAATTACTAAATACCTCTACGCACCTTTAATGAGAGATGTTGATTTATTTATTCGCTCATCAGGTGAGCAGAGAACTAGCAATTTCTTAATGTGGCAATCAGCTTATGCTGAGATGGTTTTCCTTGATGTGCTCTGGCCAGATGCTGATCGGCGAACCCTTTGGAAAGCGATTGAGATATATGCCGAGCGTGAGCGCCGGTTTGGTAAAGCTTAACTTAAACAGCTGTATAGTCAGCAGGTGTTGGTGCGGTAAGAAGTGCCTGGCAAGTTGCACATTGTGCGTTATCTAAAAAGTACATATCTAGCTCGTATGTATCTGGATCAAAGCTAGCCGTAATAGTGATTAAGTTGCCACCACAAGCAGGACAAACTGGAGTTGGAATTCCTCTAAAGTCTCCCATAATTAACACCTCGCGCAGAGGCCGAATAACTCCAGCACATGCGAAACTTCTCTAAAATTATTATTTTTAGCAACAGTATTTGCCCATTTTTCAACTGCGCTTCCCTCAACTTCAACTGTTTTACCACAACTAGTACAAACTAAATGATGGTGGTGACCAGTTTTGCATAAACGATATAGCGCCTCACCATCATCTTTGCGCAGAACATCAACAGTATTTCTGGCCACAGCTTTTTGTAGTGTTCGATAAACCGTTGCTAGGCCAGTTGATTCACCATCTTTTCGAAGTAATTGATAGACCGATTGCGCGCTAGCAAATTTACCTTGTCTTTTTAGCGCACCAATTACCTTAATCTCAGATTTATTCATCAAGGCTTGTTCTTGAGACACTACTTGCCCTCTTCGTCATGATCTTCGTCATGATCTTCTCCTTCATGTACGCCCTCTTCTTGGTGTGTCTCTGAGTGAGCGGCATCATCATGGCCATGGACATGAACTGACTCAAGCTGACTAACTAGTGCCCACATAATTACAACGCCAGCAACAGTTGAAACCATGGTCCATCGTGAAGAGTGTCTGGCATGTGCCTCTGGCAAGATATGGCTGGTTGATAAGTAAATTACAATTCCAGAAAATGCAGCAAGATATAAAGCGGTAACATTTTCAGAAAGTACCAAACTTGAACCAATTGCTGCGCCGCTAATTCTTGCAATCGAATCAACACCTAGAAGCCAAACACCCTTCTTGCTCCATTTATTACTCTTTACCAACATGGCCACCGTGTTTAATCCATCACTAAACGCATGGACAAGTAAGGCTACAAATACTGCAATTCCTAATTTTTCATCTATTGAAAATGCCACACCCAATGCCAAACCATCCAGGAATACATGCAAACCCATCGCCAAGGCACCGACGGTGCCGGTGAGATTTGCTGTGTGCTTATGATCATGACCATAATCTGATTCAGCTGGTTCATGGGAGCCAAAAAATTTCTCATAAAGATGTAATAGTAAAAAGCCGCCAACTAATGCCACTGAAACACTTGGCGCACCTAAGAAGGTGGTGGAGGACATCTCAAAAACTTCAGGTAATAGGTCAAAAGCAACGAGACCTAGTAGTAAACCAGCTGCTAAACCTAAGACTAGGTGTAGACGATCACGTGCTCGAAGTGCGATTACGCCGCCAAGGGCAGTTGCTACTGCGGTGGCTGCGGCTAAAGCGATGGCTATATTCATAAAATGTAAAGTAGCATAAATGAGAACGATTATCAATATCATTTAAATGAGCCATATTTACCCTCAAAAGCCTGATCACATGGATAGATATGCCCAACCCCTACACTTAAACCACTAGTAAGCCGCCGACAGCCAGCCGGATGGAGATTAAATGGCGCAAGATCGTTTAGAGACAATTGTTTCATTAGCCAAACGTCGTGGCTTTGTTTACCCCTCATCTGAAATTTATGGCGGTCTTCGTGCTTCCTGGGATTACGGTCCATTAGGTGTTGAGTTAAAAAATAATATTAAGCGCCAATGGTGGAAATCTATGGTGCAGGGGCGAGATGATGTTGTTGGTTTAGATTCCTGCGTAATTTTAGCTCGCGAAGTTTGGCAAGCATCCGGACATGTTGAGACCTTTTCTGATCCATTAACTGAGTGCACAAGTTGTCATAAAAGATATCGAGCTGATCACTTGGAAGAGGCTTATGAGAATAAGCATAAGAAAAAACCTGAATCACTAAGTGAAGTAAATTGTCCAAACTGTGGTACTAAAGGAAACTTCACTGCTCCAAAACAATTTTCTGGACTTCTTAAAACTTATCTTGGTCCAGTAGAAGATGAGTCTGGCTTGGCATATTTGCGTCCAGAGACTGCGCAAGGAATATTTATTAACTTTGATAACGTGGCATCAACCTCTAGAAAAAAACCACCATTTGGTATTGGCCAGATTGGTAAGTCATTTAGAAATGAAATTACTCCTGGAAACTTTATCTTTAGAACTCGTGAGTTTGAGCAGATGGAGATGGAGTTTTTTGTAGTTCCAGGAACGGACGAAGAGTGGCATCAATATTGGATTGATACCAGATTAGCTTGGTATAAAGATTTAGG
>JAQCGQ010000035.1 GCA_027730465.1 Actinomycetota bacterium
CATGGGCAATATTGTTATTGAATTATTTCCAAACCAAGCACCAAAAACTGTTGCAAACTTTGTTGAGCTAGCAACTGGTGCTAAAGAGTGGTTGGATCCCAACATTGGCGAAAAAGTTAAGACAAATCTTTATGATGGAACTATTTTTCATAGAGTCATTCCAGGTTTTATGATCCAAGGTGGTGACCCAATGGGTAGCGGAATGGGTGGACCTGGATACAACTTTGCTGATGAGTTTCACGGTGAGTTAAATTTTGATAAGCCATACCTACTGGCAATGGCAAATGCTGGGCCAAACACAAATGGATCACAGTTTTTTATCACAGTAGCAGCAACTGCCTGGCTAAACCGTAAACACTCTATTTTTGGTGAGGTAAAAGATGCGGCTAGTCAGAAAGTAGTAGACACCATTGCAGCTGTTAAAACTGGAGCGAACGATAAGCCGGTACAAGCTATAAAGATTAACTCAATCTCATTTAAGTAAATTAATGCAGCAAAGCCTTACAAGAAGTTTAATTCTTTTCATTTCCGGCTGCTTCCTCCTTACCGTATTTCAACCAAACCTTGAATTTGATTTAGCTTTATATGGCGCAGCAGTTGACCAAGGTGAGTACTGGCGGCTTTTGACAGTTGCACTAGTTCATGGCGGATGGATTCATTTACTTTGTAATATGTTGGCGCTATTTTCAATTGGCACACCAATAGAAAATTTTTATGGCAGAAATAAATATATTTTTATTCTGCTCACTTCCCTCATCGCTGGCTCTCTAGCCTCATACTTTTTTAACCCACCACAAACCTTCGCAGTTGGAGCGTCCGGCATGATCTTTGGCCTCTTTGGAGCTCTTGCGATTACAGGTAAGCGAATGGGTGCAAACTTTAAAGAAGCAGCTACGTTGATAGCGATTAATCTTGCTATTCCTTTTCTTATTCCAGGTATTGACTGGAAAGCCCACCTTGGCGGGCTAATTGGCGGCGGCCTAGCCGCTAGCCTCATTAAGCCAAAAAGAGCAGCCTGGGAATAAAAACTACGCTTAAGCAGTTCCTGTAGATAGCAATATTGAGCCTGATCGGCTCAACCTTTTGACCAAAAGGGCACTCAAGGTTGAAAATAGGTCCATGAAGGTGGGCGTAGGCCAAACCTTTAAAGGATAACCCCAACACAGGAGGAAACTAAAGATGGCAAGAGCAGTAGGAATTGATTTAGGAACAACTAATAGTTGCGTATCAGTATTAGAGGCTGGTGAGCCAACTGTTATCGCAAACGCAGAGGGTGCTAGAACTACACCTTCAATAGTTGCCTTTGCAAAAAATGGTGAGGTATTAGTTGGTGAAGTAGCAAAGCGACAATCTGTCACAAACGTTGAGCGAACAATTCGCTCCATTAAAAGACATATGGGTACTAACTGGACTCAAGATGTTGATGGCAAGAAGTACACACCACAAGAAATTAGCGCGCGCATTTTAATGAAGTTAAAGCGCGATGCGGAAAGTTATTTAGGTGAGCCAGTATCGGATGCTGTAATTACTGTGCCGGCATACTTTAATGATGCACAAAGACAAGCAACTAAAGAAGCTGGTGAGATTGCCGGGCTTAACGTACTTCGAATTGTTAACGAGCCAACAGCTGCTGCGCTCGCCTACGGTTTAGATAAAGGTGATAAAGAACAAACCATTTTAGTTTTTGACTTAGGTGGTGGAACCTTCGACGTTTCCTTACTAGAAATAGGTGAGGGCGTAGTAGAGGTTAAAGCAACCAATGGTGATAACAATCTTGGTGGCGATGACTGGGATCAAGCTTTAGTTGATCACTTAGTTAAAACATTTGCTGCTAAAAACGGTATTGATTTAACAAAAGATAAGATGGCAATGCAAAGAGTTCGCGAAGCAGCAGAGAAAGCAAAAATCGAACTTTCATCCTCTGCTCAAACCTCTGTTAACTTGCCATACATAACAGTTGATACTGAGAAGAATCCTCTTTTCTTAGATGAGACTGTTACCCGCGCACAGTTCCAAGGATTAACTGCAGACCTATTAGAGCGATGCAAGAAGCCGTTCCAATCAGTATTAAAAGATGCTGGTATTCCAATCGCCGATATTGATCATGTGGTTTTAGTCGGTGGATCAACTCGTATGCCAGCAGTTGTTGGTTTAGTTAAATCATTAACTGGTGGACAAGAGCCAAATAAGGGTGTTAACCCAGATGAGGTTGTTGCAGTTGGCGCAGCTCTACAAGCTGGTGTGCTTAAAGGTGAGGTAAAAGATGTTTTATTACTTGATGTAACACCACTATCACTTGGTATTGAAACCAAAGGTGGTGTATTTACCAAGTTAATAGAGCGAAATACCACTATCCCAACTAAGCGCAGTGAGATCTTCTCAACAGCTGATGACAATCAACCTGCGGTGCAGATTCAAGTATTCCAAGGTGAGAGAGAGATGGCTGCTTACAACAAAAAACTTGGCATGTTTGAATTAACTGGCTTACCACCAGCACCAAGAGGTGTTCCTCAAATCGAAGTTACATTTGATATTGATGCCAATGGAATTGTTCATGTGTCAGCAAAAGATTTAGGAACTGGCAAAGAACAAAAGATGACTATCACTGGTGGATCTGCTCTATCTAAAGATGAGATTGAGCGAATGATGAAGGATGCAGAATCACACGCTGATGAAGATAAGCAGCGCCGCGAGGAAGCAGATGTTAGAAACTCTGGTGACGCACTTGTTTATCAGACCGAGAAGTTCTTAAAAGATAATGCTGATAAATTCAACGAAGGTGATAACGCTACAAAGAAGAGTGAACTAGATACCGCAATCACAGATCTTAAGAAAACTCTTGAAGGTAGTGATATGTCAGCGATTAAAAGCGCTACTGAAAAAGTTTCTGAAATTAGTCAGCAACTAGGTGCTGCACTATATGCTGCAAATGCTGCGCAAGCTCCAGCAGGAGATACACCAGTAGATGATGGTGTGCAAGATGCTGAAGTTGTAGATGAGCAAAAATAATGAGTGAGGAAAACATAGCTGCATCAGATAAGGAGTTATCTGATGCAGTTGATGAAGCACTAAGTGAAGCAACTGTTGTAGTAGATGAGGTTGTAACACTTACTGCAGATTTGCAACGAGTACAAGCTGAGTATGCAAATTATCGTAAGCGAGTAGACCGAGATCGGGCATCAACTACTGAGTTTGCTTTTGCATCTGTATTAATTGAGCTACTGCCAGTATTAGATGACTTAGATAGAGCTGGTGAACATGGTGAGTTAACTGGTGGTTTTAAAGCGGTGGCAGATCGCATAAATACAATTGCTGAAAAACTTGGACTTACTAAGTTTGCTGACGCGCCAGTCACTTTTAATCCAGAGATTCATGAGGCGCTTATGCATGAAACCTCAAAGGATGTAACTGAGCCAACTGCAACAAAAATATTACAACCTGGATATAAATTTAAAGAGCGGGTAATTAGGCCTGCTCGGGTAGCAGTAACTGACCCAGAGACAACTGCCTAAAAGGCGGTAATTACTATGGCGGCTAAGGATTTATACGAAAAGAATTATTACCAAATCCTTGGTGTGGCAGGTAATGCTGATTCTGCTGCAATAAAAAAGCAGTATCGAAAACTAGCTAGAGAGTTACACCCTGATAAAACTAAGGGTGATAAAAAACTAGAAGATAGATTTAAAGCAGTTTCTGAGGCGTATGACATATTAAGTGATGATAAAAAACGGCGTGAGTATGACGATGCGCGTCAAGCATTTAAATCAGGCAGAATTCCACCAGGCTTTAATGGCGGCGGCCAAGGATTTAATGGTGGGGATTTCAGTGATTTATTTGGGCCAGGTGGAGATATTTTTTCAACACTATTTGGTGGCGCTAGGCAGCGACATGGCGCAGATTTACAAACTGAAGCATCAATCTCATTTAAAGATTCAATTTATGGAACTGAGTTAAACCTACGATTATCACCATCAGGATCTGCGCCAACAAGTATTACAACTAGAGTGCCAGCTGGAATTAGAGATGGCGCGAAGATAAAAATTAAAGGACGTGGTGCACCAGGAGCAGCAGGACCGGGTGATTTATATGTGTTGGTGCACGTGACACCACACCCACTATTTTCTCGCAAAGATGAGAATATTCATTTAACTCTCCCAATAACTTTTTCTGAAGCAGCACTTGGCGCTGATATTTCTATACCAACATTAGATGGTGATGAAGTAACTGTGCGTATTCCACCCGGCACACCAAGTGGTAGGACACTTAGAGTAAAGGGGCGCGGTGTTAAAAAAGGTTCAAGTGTTGGTGATTTAATGATTACCCTAGATGTGAGAATCCCACAACGTGTAGATGGTGAAGCCAAACGTGCAATTGAAGAGTTTGCTAAAGCTACTAAAGATTTTAATCCAAGAACTGAATTGTTTGATAAGGCAAAATTATGAGCCAAGAAAATCAAATCCCAGAGGATGAAGCAGTTTATGTAATATCAGTTGCTTCCCAATTATCTGGACTACATCCACAAACTCTTCGTCAATATGACAGATTAGGTTTAGTTTCACCAAATAGAACTATTGGTAAAAATCGTAGGTATTCACTATTAGATATTGTGAAATTACGTAATGTGCAGCGATTAGTTGGTGAAGGAATTAACCTGGCAGGTATTGCCAGAATCATGCAACTAGAGGAGGCAGTTGCCAATATGGCACTTGAGGTTGCAAAACTTAGAACCGAGGTAGATGCATTGATTGAAGCAAATCCACCTAAAGCATTAGTAAGACGTAGTGAACAAACCGTTGTTGTTTACCCCAAGAAGTAATTACAAGTAAGGATAGGCTCACCATATGTCAGCAAAAGATGCGCTAAAGAGTGAGATATTAAAAAAAGCGGTTGTGCACGGTAAAGTTATTTTATCCTCTGGCAAAGAAGCTGATTATTATGTTGATTTACGCAGAGTTACTTTAGATGCAACATCTGCGCCACTTGTTGGTCAGGTAATGCTTGAGTTAACTAAAGATCTTGATTATGAAGCAGTTGGTGGCTTAACACTTGGAGCTGATCCTGTTGCAACTGCAATGATGCACGTGGCAGCGAGTAATGGGCGAAGACTAGATTCATTTGTTGTTCGCAAAGCAGAGAAAGCTCATGGACTGCAAAGGAGAATTGAAGGACCAGATGTAAAGGGGCGAAAAGTTTTGGCAGTTGAAGACACCTCTACAACAGGTGGTTCTGTACTAACAGCAGTTGAAGCATTAAAAGAAGCTGGCGCCATTGTGGTGGCCGTTGCAGTAATTGTCGAAAGAGGAGCAGCCACAAAGGTTAAAGAAGCTGGATTTGAATACCGATCTGCTTACCAATTAAGTGATTTAGGTTTGTAACCTTTTTCTTTTTCTCCCTCGTAAAATTTCTAGAAATATTGGTAGCAAGCTTAATAAAATAATTAAACCAATGATTGGTAGCAAATATTTGTCGATAGATCCTTCGATTCTTTCACCCAATATATAACCAAGAAGTAAAATTCCATCTGTCCAAATTATTGCCCCGATAATATTCCAAAACATAAATGTTTTTAAAGGAACATTAATAATGCCAACCGTAGGATTTATTAGTGTTCTAACAAAAGGTATAAATCTTGCAAGTACTAAAGCTTTACCGATTCCGTATTTTTCCAACCATTTCTCTGTTTGAATAACTCTAGCCTGTGTAAAAAATCTACCATCTGGTCGGTCAAATAATTTACGACCATATTTAATTCCAAACCAGCGACCAACAAATGAACCAGCGATTGCAGCGATTGGTGCGCAAATAAAAAGCGTGGCGGTTGGTAGTTGATTTCCATTTAGTAGCACTACCCCAGTTGCCGATGATGCAATACCTGCAATAAACAAAAGTGAATCTCCAGGAAATGCCAAGCCAACTAATAATCCGGTTTCTGCAAATAAAATTGCCAAAATTCCAATTAGGCCAAGGTCGGTGACTATTGAGCTCGCGTTAAAGAGATTCATCTTGAGGGTCAGGGTATCTGTCTTAGATGGGTAAATTAAGCGTGATTTATCCACGGCATACCTCTTTATTTGTAAAAAAGTATAGGTATATGCGTAAACTCACCCGTCATTAGCTATGCGCTCACAGTCGAGCCCTAATCAAGGAGTGTTAATTGAATCCTGTTCAAGTAAGCGGAAATAACCTCACCTATGTATATGTAATTTTAGGAATCTCACTTTTAGCTTTAGCTATCGCCTACGCCCTTAGGGCGCAAGTTCTTGCCCAAGGTGAAGGAACAGCAAAGATGCAAGAGATTGCAACTGCTATCCAAGAAGGTGCTGCTGCATATCTGGCTAGACAATTCAAAACACTCTCTGTATTTGTCGCGATTGTATTTGTTCTTTTATTTGCACTACCAGGAGATATGGAAATTCGAATTGGTAGATCAATATTCTTTTTAGTGGGCGCAGGCTTTTCAGCACTAGTTGGTTATAACGGAATGTGGTTAGCGGTTCGGGCGAATGTTCGAGTTGCTGAAGCTGCTCGTAAGAAGTCAGCACAAAAAGCGGTACAGATTGCATTTCGTACCGGCGGCGTTGTGGGTATGACAACTGTGGGCCTTGGCTTACTTGGTGCCTCACTAGTTGTAATTATTTATAAAGAGAACGCCCCTGCCGTACTTGAAGGTTTTGGATTTGGCGCAGCGATGTTGGCAATGTTCATGCGAGTTGGCGGCGGTATCTTTACTAAAGCAGCTGATGTTGGCGCAGATCTAGTTGGTAAGGTTGAAAAAGGAATTCCAGAGGATGACCCACGAAATGCT
>JAQCGQ010000036.1 GCA_027730465.1 Actinomycetota bacterium
TTCAGAACAAGCATGGCATTCTCAAGTTAGTAGCGCGATTAAAGCAATTAAAGCAAATAAGTTAGAAAAGGTTGTACTTGCTAGAGATACAACAGCTATATCAAAAAATGAAATAAGTGCAAGAAGTTTATTGCAGCGCCTAGAGATCGAATACCCATCAACTTGGATTTTTCTAGTTGATGGACTCATTGGCGCAACACCTGAGCTTCTAGTAAGACTTAATAAATCTTTAGTAACTTCAAGAGTTCTAGCTGGAACAATTCGAAAGACCGGAAACGAAGATCGTGATTTAACACTCGCAGCCTCACTTGCAAAGTCATCTAAAGATTTAGAGGAGCATGAATATGCGGTGAGGTCTGTGGCGGATGCACTTGCACCATTTTGTTCCTCTACAAATGTTCCAGAGTCACCATTTGTATTGCATCTATCAAATGTTATGCACCTTGCAACTGATGTGACTGGAGTATTAAATGACAGTGCTAAGCAATCAGATATCTTCATGTTAATTGCCCAGCTGCACCCTTCTGCTGCAGTTTGTGGAACACCGGAGGTGGAAGCAAAAAAATTAATTAATGAATTAGAGCAGATGAACCGTGAGCGCTACGCCGGACCAGTTGGCTGGATTGATGCCAATAGCGATGGTGAAATTGCGATTGCTCTTAGGTGTGGCCAGTTAAATACTGACCGAAAATCAATACGTATTTTTGCTGGTTGTGGAATTGTTGCTGAGTCAGATCCTGCTACTGAATTTGCTGAAAGTCAGGCTAAGTTAATTCCTATGCGAACCACACTTGAAACTCTCTGAGTAATTTCTTTTAACATTTGTGCATTAACTTCCCGACTTGGCACCTGCACAACTACAACCTCAAAGCCTTTAATTGGCTTTTTTGTGATTAATTCAAGCCCAGCTAATTCTGAGACTCTACTTACGGATACGCCAAATCCAGATATGACTTTAACTAAATCAAGATTGTGAGGAGTCCCGAATACTTGTTCAAAGCCAGTAGATCCGGCTTGTGGCAAGGTTGAGAAAATACCACCACCATTGTTGTCTATAACAAAAATTCTAAGGTTCTCTTTTGAAGAATTTGTAAGAGCTGAAATATCATGTAAAAATGTTAAGTCTCCCATGATGGCATTAGTGACTTGATACTTCTTTGCAATACCAAATACTGTAGAGATATTCCCGTCAATTCCAGCTAGACCACGGTTGGCAAAAACAAAAACTCCAGTTTGAAACTTAGTAAATGCTTCAATATCTCTGACTGGCCTAGATGAGCCGACAAATAATGCACTCATACTTGTTAGAGACTCACAAATACATTTGATTGCTGCCTGCTCAGACCATACAAGTTTTTTTATTTCAATCGCTGCTAAATCTGAAGATTTTTGCCAAATATCATTACTAGTTGATTCACTTACTACATCAATGGGTAGTGATTTAACCAGTAAATCTGCTTGTCTATTGTTATCCACATCAGCAATTCGTGGGTCAATAACAGTTAAGTTTTTAGCTAACTTTATGAACTTATTTGTGCTTCGAGAAAGAGTTGTTCTCCCGATCACAATTATGTTTTCAGGTGCTAATACCTGCCTAATTTTCGGATCAGATAGATATAGCACTGCATGAGGGAGTGCTTGTGGAAATGAGATTGGGTTCTCTGCAATCACCGGCCACTTTAATTTACTGATAAAACTATTTATTTCATCAACTGTATAACCTGCATTATTATGCCCAATAATTAATACTCCTGTAGAAGTTTCTAACTTTCCATTGATATTATTTTTATAATTAATTGGCTTATTTTTTAAATCCACAAGCCAATCATTTTTTTCCTCACTTATTAATGGCTCACTAAACTGAATATTTAGATGGATGGGTTTGCCATTAAATAATGGTTTTAATTCAATTTCTGAAACTAAATCATGAGTTTTAATCAGCTTATATATTCCTACTTGATCTGTGGTTTGATTTGCTCCAGTTTTACGTAGTATTTCTGGACGGTCAGCGGTAATAATTAATAATTTACTATTACTATGAAAAGCTTCAAGAGCTGCTGGGTAAAAGTTTGCAGCGGCAGTTCCGCTAGTACAAATAACTGCTACGTAGTTATTACTAGCTTTTGCAATTCCCAAAGCGAAAAAAGCAGCACCTCGTTCATCTATTTTCACATGCAAATTAATTATTTGCTTATTAGCCGCTTCGCTGAGTGCAATTGTTAAAGGTGCATTTCGTGAGCCTGGAGAGATTACAAAGTCACTGACACCTAATTGAATTATTTGTCTTAGAAGTGAATGCGCTAATTTAGTTGAATTATTCAAATTAGGCTCCCTTCATAAATTACGTCAGCCCTATCTTGCCACCATTTATGGCGTTGCTGATCAACTTTAAATTCATTAATTCGGTCAGGTATAACTCTACGATTGCTGATTACACCTTTTGATGCAAGCAGAGAATCAGTTGTTACATCTGCTTCAAGTAACGCTACTGTGGCTAAACCACAGGCACCATAAAGATTCGGAAGTACACATGCAAGTGCCACGCCATGAGATATACCAACACTTGAATCTAACGCGCTTGATATAACAACTGGTAATGAAATTTGTTCAATTAGGTTAAGAGCTGCACTTATGCCTCCTGATGGCGCCCATTTAATCACTGCAATATCTGCTACATCTTTTAGCTTCGTTAGATCACTACCTAAAAATTTACGTATCGATTCATCTATAGCAATTTTTAGTCCAATTTCATTTTTTAATGCTTTAAGATCAGCAATATCTAAACAGGGTTGTTCAACATAATCAATTAAACCAGCAAACTCACCCTCATAATTTTTAAGGTTTACTACTGCTTCATCTAATGTCCAGCCACCATTTATATCTAGTCTAAATTTTGCATTTGGAACATGTTTTAAGCTTTCAATTAATAGCTCTCTGTCCATAATAAAATCATTGATTTTTATCTTTATTACTGTGCAACCATCAAAATTTGAAAGTAGTTTCTCAACTTCACCAGGTTTTACATTTGGTAAAGTTGCATTGACCATAACTTCATTCCTAATTGGATTTGGTGCTGGTTTTGTCGCAGCTTCTAAGGAAGCCTTCAGCCAAGTTGCTGATTGCTTATTGTCATATTCAATAAATGGTGAGAATTCACTCCAGCCAGCAGGTCCTTCAAATAGGGCTATCTCACGAAATTTAATTCCTCGAAAGCTATTCTTCACAGGTATTGAAACAACTTGTAACTCAAACGGAAACATTACTTATGGACGTTTAGGAAACTTATTAAAGTTTGGTTCCCGCTTTTCTTTATAAGCATTACGTCCTTCTTGGCCTTCCTCTGTTAAGTAAAACAGCATGGTGGCATCCCCTGCTAATTGCTGAACACCAGCAAGACCATCATCTGCAGCATTCAAACTTGCTTTTAATAACCTAAGCGCCATTGGTGAATGTCTTAACATCTCCCTAGCCCAAGAAACAGTCTCAGCCTCTAACTCCTTTACTGGCACAACTGCATTAACTAATCCCATTTCAAGTGCTTCTTTCGCATCATATTGCCTGCATAAAAACCAAATCTCTCTAGCCTTTTTTTGTCCGACATGGGCCGCGAGTAATCCAGCACCGTAACCACCATCAAAAGATCCAACCATTGGCCCAGTTTGGCCAAACTTTGCATTCTCTGCTGCAATTGTTAAATCACAAACAACATGTAATACATGGCCACCACCAATTGCCCAGCCAGCAACCATTGCGATTATTGGTTTAGGAGTTCTTCTGATTTGAACTTGTAGATCTAAAACATTTAAGCGACCAATGCCTTTTTTACTAAGTGCATCATCACCAAGGTATCCGTCATCTCCTCGCACATTAATATCACCACCTGAGCAGAAAGCCTCAGTGCCTGAACCAGTAAATATAATTACACCAACTTGATCATTATCTCGAGCCAAATTAAATGCATCTGATAATTCAAAAAGTGTTTGTGGTCTAAAAGCATTTCGAACCTCAGGCCGATTAATTGTTATCTTTGCCATACCATCAGCTACTTGATATCTGATATCCGTAAATTTTTCACCGCCAGTGCCTATTTGCCAGTTAGGAATCGTGCGCTCACCTGGTTGGCGTTTAATCGGCTTACTCAAGATATCTCCAAAGGTTTAACTAGGATTTAGATAAGAGATAGCCTACGGTGATTATGGAAGAAAAAGAACTTCGTGCATTAGTGCGTATTCAGGCTGAGTGGTCAATCCCACAGCTTCAAGAAAACTTGGCTGCAGCCCTTGAAGGATCAGGGCCAGCACTTTCAACTGGGTCACTTGCGATAACAAAAATAGATAAGCCAATAACTTTGGTTGTTAATACCTCTGGCTCAACATCTTCAGCAAAATCTGTTGCACTAACTAGTTCAGCACTAATTGCTTCTACTAATGCAAGCCATAAGTACTTAGGTGCAACTCCAGGTGATAGTTGGTCGCTACTACTTCCAACTTCTCATATTGCAGGGTTAAATGTTTTAATAAGAGCCACAGCATTAGGAAGTAGAGTCATTGATAATCGTAATGCTTCTCATTATATTGATGCTGATTTTGTTTCAATTGTTCCTACCCAGTTGCATAAGGCATTAACAGGGGACTTTAAACTATTAGAACATTTAACAGCTGCGGAAGTAGTATTAGTTGGCGGTGGGTTAATTAGTGATAAATTAAAAAAAGAAGCTGCGGCTAAACATATAAAAATAGTTACAACATATGGAATGACTGAGATGAGTGGCGGCTGTGTTTACAATCAAAAGCCTTTAAATGGAGTTGAAATAAAGGTAACTGATAAAGGTTTAATTAAATTAACCGGACCAATGATTGCTAGTGGATATTTATCAGATGAAGGAAAGATTAGACCATTTAGTAATGATGGTTGGTTTGAAAGTACTGACTTAGGTATTTTTACCTCAGGAATGCTAAAAGTGAATGGTAGATCAGATGAGATTATTATCTCTGGTGGTGAAAATATTTCACTTCTACTAGTTGAGCAAAAAGTTAAAGAGATTCTTCCTAATCAAGAAATAATTGCTTTTTCACTTCCAGATGAGATGTGGGGTGAGAAACTATGCCTTGGTAGCAATAGTAAAATTGATTTAATGAGTTTGAAAGAAAAATTAGGTTCAATTATGACTCCGAAGTTAGTATTTTTCTTTGATCAAATTCCCACTACCTCAATTGGTAAGCCAGATCGAAAAGCTGCTGCAGATCTAGCAAGAAAAATAGGAGTATTAAATGAATAAATGGATTTTAGGCGCGCGGATTAAAACTTTACCTGCAGCTATCTCGCCAGTAATAGTTGGAACATCACTTGCTGATCAAATTAATTTCCGAAATGCACTACTTGCGCTAATTGTTTCATTATCACTTCAAATTGCAGTTAACTATGCAAATGATTACTCAGATGGTGTGCGTGGGACTGATTCTAATCGAATAGGCCCAACCCGCTTAGTTGCATCTAAATTGGCAGCTGCTGGTTCAGTTAAAAACGCTTCCTTTATTTCATTTTTCATCGCCATGATCGCTGGGACAGTCCTGGCATTAAACACATCTATCTGGTTAATAGCCGTTGGTTTTATTTCAATTTTAGCGGCATGGGGATATACGGGTGGTAAAAAACCATATGGGTATTTAGGTTTTGGTGAGTTAGCTGTTTTTGTATTTTTTGGATTAGTAGCAACAGTTGGTAGTTACTATGTGCAGGTAGAGCAAGTATCAAGTGATGCACTACTACTTTCGATTCCAATGGGTAGTTTATCTTGTGCTATTTTAGTGATCAATAATTTAAGAGACTTACACCAAGATAATCTAGTTTCTAAGCAAACTATGGCAGTTAAATTAGGAGAGAAAAATACTCGTATCTTCTATTTATTACTACTTGTATTAGCTCAAGTAAGTGCTGCTGCGGCAGCTAGTATTAATAATTATGCTCTCTTTACGTTGCTCTGGCTCCCACTTACATATGGTGTAGGGAAACAAGTATTTAGTGGTACAAGCGGTAGTGAACTGATTACAATTTTGGGTAAGACTTCAAGGCTACAATTTTTAGTAGCGATGACACTTGCAATTTCACTATCTATCTAGGAATAGAGGGTATAAAGTAGGGACATGGTTAAGTACTTAATTATTCTGGTTATAGTAATTGATATTTATACTTTAGTTGATTGCGCAATTACGCCTCAAGAAAAAGTAAGAAGATTCCCAAAATGGGCGTGGTTATTAATAATTATTTTTACTGGAATTTTTGGCGATATTGCATGGTTTATAGCTGGTAGACCAAGAAGACCTGGGCAAAACCGTGGTGGAAAAGGTCGAATAATTCCACCAGATGACAACCCTGATTTTCTAAGGAAGTTATAGACCGGAGTAAGTGTGTCGGCCAGTTCCCCAGACATTTACATATATGTAATTAAATAAAAATGTTGAACCAGCAAATAAACAAAGCCATGCTGCCTTACGTCCTCGCCATCCCACTGTTATACGCGCATGTAGATATGCAGCGTATGCAACCCAGGTTATAAATGCCCAAGTTTCTTTTGGATCCCATCCCCAATAACGTCCCCATGCAGCCTCTGCCCAAATCGCACCAGCAATAACTGAAAAACTCCATAAAGGAAATACCAACGCAACTAATCGGTAAGAAAGATTATCTAGCGCATCAAGTGTTGGTAATTTTAAAGCCCAATTGGGTCTTACACCTTTTTGTTCATATTTA
>JAQCGQ010000037.1 GCA_027730465.1 Actinomycetota bacterium
CAGCTAAATCACTTACTACACAAGCAGTATTAGGTAGCCCAACAGTTTCAACTGCACCTAAATTCACCTCAAATCTATATGTAGGTGGATTGGCTACTTTAGATCGTGGAACCTGGAGTACAGCCGGAAATACAACCTATATTTATCAGTGGCAACGTTGTTCATCTCAAACAATTACAGCTTGTGTCAATATTTCTGGAGCCACTACTGCAACATATTTTGTAACACCCTCCGAGTTAAATCAATATTTAAGAGTTGCAATTACCGCAATCAATGAGGTTGGTGGTTCGACTATTTACTCTGGGTTTAGCGAACCGGTTGCTGCAACTGCGCCACCCGTTAATACATCAGCTCCAATGGTTTCGGGTTCTTCATTTGAAACATCAACTATGACACTTATTTCAAAAGGTCAATGGAGTGGTGTCGTTGAAGCACAGTTGCTAACGCAGTGGCAGATTTGCACAACTGCACTAACCTGCGTAGATATTCCAGCCGCTAATACTTCAACTTACTTAGCAACATCAAGTGATGTTGGCAAAAGTATAAGAGTAAAAATCACCGCACCCTACTCACAGAAGAATGTCGAAGCCTTTAGTAACCAAACGCCATTAATTAAAAAAGCATATACAAATGTCTTTGCCCCAATTCTTTTATCCTACGCAGATATTGGTGACACTATTGATATTTTTAGGGGTGCTTGGGAAGGGCTTTCAATCACAAAACTCTCGTACATTTGGCAACGCTGCTTATCGTTAAGTACCTGCAAAAACATAACTGGCGCAACCAGTAATACTTATAAACCAACAACTAGTGATAGAGGTTATTACCTTCGAGTTGGGGAATCACCTAGCGCGGGAACTGCATATGCCTATAGCGAGCTATCTAATAAAATTCCAGCACTTGTTGTTGCTAAAAAAACCATAACTTGTGTTAAGGGCAAAACCATTAAAAAAGTAAAAGCAACGAAACCGAAGTGTCCAACTGGTTATAAGAAGAAGAAGAAGAAGTAGCTTATAAATAAGCTAAAAGCACAACAAAGTTAAAACCGCTCATAAGCACAAATAAGCCAGCAAGGATTTTAAGCCGCGTGGTTGAACCGATAATTCCTGCTCCCACTACAGATACCGATTTAAGTTTTTTTAGTGCTTTAACCACCGAAAGACTATCTTCGATAGCCGCTAGCATCGCAGTGACTGAGAAAACTCCACCAGAGGCTACTAGGCCGATCACAAATAATTTTAGGGTCGAATCTGTATTCTTATTTAGATTGCCAGTAGCAGCAAGAGCTAGCACGGCAGAGAGTAAAACAGTTGGGGCTAGTTGAGATTTAACTCTAATCACCCGTTGTTGATTCCAGATATTAATCAACTCTTTTTCATCCATGCTTCATATCTTACAAGAAGTGGGTGATTTAATTGCTACTACTGATCAAGATTAATAATGTGGCAATAGCTGCTCTTCTGACCTAGCATTGCAATATGAATGGCTCACTTGCCCTAGTTGGCTCTGGTGAATACCTGCCTGCAATGGCAGAGTTTGAAAAATCTTTACTAGATGATGGCATTAAAAACGGTATGGAAAATATCTATATTCAAATACCAACTGCAGCTGCTCAAGAAAGTTCCTCTCGCCTTGAGTATTGGAAAGATTTAGGGCAAAAACAGGCTCAAGTGATTGGTGCTAAGCCTCTTTTCCTACCTATCTACACCAGAGAAGATGCCCAGAATATGAGTTTTGCGAATCAAATAAGTAATGGCGCACTTATTTACATGTCAGGGGGTGATCCACATTATTTGGCTAAGACTTTAATTGATACACCTATTTGGCATGCAATAGTTAAGAATTGGCAAAGTGGGGCCTCATTAGCAGGCTGCAGCGCGGGGGCGATGGTTTTATCTTCTCAGATTCCAAATTTTAGATTAAGCAGAACAGAGCCAACAGCTGGGTTAAATCTAATTCAAAATGTAAGAGTGATTCCACACTTTAATAAATTTTTTAAATGGATCCCAGAAAGCGTAGCTAAATTACTAATGCATGTGCCAGATGATTCGATTTTAATTGGTATTGATGAATTAACTGCAATTGTTAAACGTGGGGGATCAGATTTTTGGCAAGTTTATGGCCAGGCTAAACTTCATATGCTTAAGGGGTTTCCTGAGGCACAATTTTCACATGGGCAAGAAATTAGATTTTAGGAATTAAGCCAATCTGCTCTCGAAATCCAAGGCTATCCCAAGCATCAAAGCCTGAGATGACCATGTTATTTTCAATTCGATCGATACTTACGCCATCTACTGAAACCTTTACACCAGTTGCTTGCTTACCTAAATACTCACCTAGATGAGTGCCAGTTAGGTGCCACCTAGTAACAACAGTATCGCCTTCGGCGATTATTTCTTGGACTGCAAAGTGAATATCAGGAAATGCCTTGCGCCAGGCTCGCCAAGCTATCCGAAAGGATTGCCGGCCCACGCCAAACTTTGGATCATTACCACTGGCATTTTCAGCAATAAATTTATCAATTGCACTTTCATCACCTTGATTCCAAATTTGCTCAAAAAAATCTCTTGCTAATTTTTTATTTTTTTCAATATCTACCATAACCGAAATTCTATTAGGCATATAAAAAAATAGTCTAAGATGGGGTAGCGAGTTTAAAAAAATTACAATTTATGAAAAAACTACTCAAATGATGAGTGTTACCCAGGTATTAGCTCAGCCTCACGCTAAGAAGTTTTTTATTGCACGCTTTATCTCAAATTACGGCAATGGTATGAGCCCAATCGCCTTAGCTTTTGGCATCTTGGCCTTACCCAATGGCTCAGCTAATCTTTTAGGTTTAACTCTTGGCGTTACCAGTGCGATGTTTATATTAATGGTGCCATTTGGCGGGGTGATCGCAGATAAATACGGTAGGGCGAAAATGGTTGGTTTAACTGACACCTTAGCTGGGCTAATTTTATTTATTCAAGTCTTCTACTTCGCAACTGGTGATGTGCCGGTTGCGGTCTTATTAATTGTTAATGGCTGCTATGGAATTTTATCTGGCATATTTTGGCCAGCATTTACTGGAATTATGCCCTCTATTGTGCCCGAGGCCGGATTGCAAAAAGCAAATGCAATTAATTCTTTAGCATCTAATGCTGGATTAATTCTAGGAGCAGCATCTGCTGGAATTTTAATTGATACCTATGGAGCAGCTATTACTTTGGGAATTGATGCTGCGTCATTTATCATCGCAGGAGTATTAGTTTCAACTTTGAGTCATTTAACTCCTCCAATAGCAAATAATACAAATACGATGATTAAGGATTTAGTAGATGGCTGGCGAGTATTTAAGTCTTTTAATTGGATTGTAACTGTAGTAGTTTCATTCTCTTTTATTGTGATGTGTTGGGCAGCAGCTGAAAATGTCCTTGGGCCATTGATAGCACTAGAGCATTTTAATGGCGCTAAATCGTGGTCATTAGTTATTACTGCAGAATCAGCTGGCTTAGTAGTAGGAGCCTTGTTAGCCATTAAAATAAAACCAAAATATCCAATAAGATTTTTACAAATCTCATCTTTTACTCTTTGTTTTTATATGTTCTCACTCGCTAAACCACAATCTCTTTTAGTTATTGCAATTTGTGCATTCTTTTTTGGCATTACTTTGGATTTATGGGGAACCCTTTGGTATACCGCACTCCACCGCAAAGTACCTAGGGATGCACTTTCCAGAGTCTCATCCTTTGATGCTCTGGGGGCATTAGTTTTTAAACCTATTGGTCTTGCAATTGCAGCGCCTATCTCTTTGCTAATTGGCATTGATAACCTGATATATATTTTAATTGCGATATCAGTATTAGCAATCTCACTACCTCTTTTAAGTGCTGATGTGAGAAATATGAGTTATGAAGATTCACTAAATAATTAGGTTTCTCACAGGTAATTTAAAGAAATATCTCCTACTATCAGGGGCTTAGGGAGTGAAATGAAGAGCACAGCTTTTAAAGTCGTAACAGGGTTCATTTTGGGCGCAACTGTAGTTGGTGGTTTTGCAATCGCAAATCCTTTTACGACTCCAGTAGTTAAAGCCTGCGTGGATAACAAGACAAAAGCTTTATTTCTTTCAAGTAATGGTAGTTGTCCTAAGGGCCGAAGCGCTATTGATATTGGCGCAACGGGTGCCAATGTTAAAAGTATTGCACAACTAGTTTCACCCTCAGTAGTTTCAATTAAGGTAACTGCCGCAAGCGGTAGTGGAACTGGCTCTGGCTCGATTTATAAATCAAATGCAAATAACTCATTTATTATTACCAACAACCATGTGATTGAAACAGCAGCTGTTTCAGGGCAGATTGAAGTTGAATTAAATAACGGAGATGTATTACCTGCAACCATTGTTGGACGAAATTCTGATTATGACCTTGCAATAATTTCAATTAAAAAAGGAAATTTATCTGAGATCGCAGTTGGAAACTCATCAACTCTTTCAATTGGAGATCCAGTAATCGCCTTCGGTTCACCTTTAGGACTTTCTGGCACAGTAACTAGCGGAATTGTCTCAGCGCTAAATAGACCAGTAACTACTGGATCCCTAAATGCTGAAAGCTTTATGGATGCGATCCAAACTGATGCAGCAATTAACCCTGGCAACTCAGGTGGACCACTAGTTGATTCACAAGGGCGAATTGTTGGTGTGAATTCAGCAATTGCAACTATCAGCTCATCTGCGTCAACAGCAGGTAATATTGGTCTTGGTTTTTCAATTCCATTTGATCAAGCTAAGAGAATTAGTGATGAGTTAATCGCTACTGGTAAATCAACTAAACCAATTATTGGTGTCTCATTTGATAATACTTATACTGGTCTTGGGGCTAAAGTCGCAGCCATTACCGCTGGTAAGGCAGCTGAGCGAGCGGGTATGAGTGTTGGATTAATTGTTAAATCAATTGACGGATTTAAAATCAATGATTTAATCACTGCAATTGTGAGAATTAGATCTCATGCACCGGGTGATCAGGTAGTAATTGTTGCCGAATTACCAACTGGTGGCTCAAAGACTTTTACCTTTACCCTTGATTCAGCACCAGCACTACCGTAACTCTAGTTTTTTTACGTACCTTTACTTACTAGGGCCCTTACCAATAGATAGTGGGCGCCTAATTTCTGCGTAGAAATCATTTCCTTTATTATCAATAATTATGAAGGCTGGAAAGTTTTCTACCTCAATCTTAAAAACTGCCTCCATACCTAGCTCTTCATAATCTAAAACTTCAACCTTTTTAATACAGTCTTGCGCAAGGCGGGCAGCAGGTCCACCAATTGAACCTAAATAAAAACCACCATGTTTTTTGCATGATTGTGCAACTGCTGATGAACGATTTCCTTTAGCCAACATGACTAGCGAACCACCAGCGTCCTGAAATTGCTGCACATAAGAGTCCATCCGACCTGCTGTAGTGGGTCCAAAAGATCCTGAAGCAAGACCAGTTGGTGTTTTAGCAGGCCCGGCATAATAAACAGGATGATCTTTTAGGTACTGCGGCATTGCTTTGCCACTATCTAACACCTCTTTAATCTTTGCATGGGCAAGGTCGCGAGCAACAACTAATGTGCCAGTAAGACTTACGCGAGTTTTAGCTGGATGCTTTGATAACTGTGCCAATATCTTTTCCATTGGTTGATTTAAATCAACTTTAACCTCATTTTGATCTAAATCATCCTGGGTAGTAGCTGGCAAGAAATGGGCAGGATCAGTCTCTAATTTTTCAATAAATACACCGTTTTTATTTATCTTTGCCTTTACTTGCCGATCAGCAGAACATGAGACTGCTATTGCAATCGGAAGGGAAGCGCCATGGCGAGGTAATCTAACAACTCTCACATCATGGCAAAAATATTTACCACCAAATTGAGCGCCAATGCCAATGTCTTGCGTTAACTTTAATATATCTTTTTCTAGTTCTAAATCTCTAAAACCGTGACCGGTCCTAGCATCACCTTTTGTTGGCAGTGAATCTAGGTATTTAGTACTAGCAAGCTTTGCTGTTTTAACTGTGAATTCAGCGCTAGTACCACCGATTACAACAACTAGGTGGTAGGGCGGACAAGCAGAAGTGCCTAGTGAGCGCAGCTTTTCATCTAACCAAGTTAGAAATGATTTAGGATTTAGTACTGCTTTAGTTTCTTGATACAAAAATGATTTGTTAGCACTTCCGCCGCCTTTGGCAATAAATAAAAAGTTGTACTCATCAGGATGATCTGTATCTGAGTAGATCTCAATCTGTGCTGGCAAATTATTACCAGTATTTTTCTCCTCCCAGGTGCTAACGGGAGCTAATTGGGAGTAGCGAAGATTTAATTTTGTAAATGCCTCATAGACACCTTTTGAGATTGAAAGTTCATCTTTTTCAGTAGTTAATACCTGTTGACCTTTTTTACCCATCACAATTACAGTTCCAGTGTCTTGGCACATTGGCAGCACACCACCTGCTGAGATATTTGCATTTTTAAGAAGATCAAGAGCGACAAAGCGATCATTTGGTGAGCTTTCTGGATCTTTTAAAATATTTGCTAGTTGAGAAAGATGCTCACTTCTTAAATAGTGGGAAATATCATGTAGTGCCACCTCAGTCAGGTTTTCAATCACAGCAGGTGATACCTTTAAAAATTCTTTTCCATCAGCGCTAAATGTGGCGATCCCATCGCTACTAAGCAGGCG